>NZ_JAVRQI010000030.1:0-26725 GCF_031854425.1 Paracoccus broussonetiae
CGCGAGTTCATCGCAGCTCAAACCACAACCGCCTGAGTGTCCGGTGAAATGGGGGCAAGACCAGGGGTTCATTGCAGGCAGCTTAACGCAAGCACTTCCAGAGCCTCAGCACTGCTGCTATGATGTGGTTATTAAGCATTTAGACAGCTCCTCACTTGCCTCCAGCAAAGGTGAATGAAGTTGCCGAGCGCTCACGACAGCATTGCAGGAAAAGTAATTGCCCCCGGTCAGCGCAGACGGGAGCTGGTTGTTTTTGTCCTGCTTGCCTTTGCCATCTGGCCGATCCTTTCTATCGCCTTCGTGGGCGGCTACGGCTTCCTCGTCTGGATGTATCAGATCATGACTGGGCCACCCGGTCCTCCCGTAATTGGGCACTGACCTGATATGCCAGCCGCCGCCAGCATATCCCGCCGCCAGCTCCTGAAAGGACGCACGGCCACGCCGCCGTTTGCGCCGCGGCCGCCGGGCGTGACGGAGGTTTCGGTCGGGCATTGCACCGGCTGCGCCGCCTGTGTCGAGGCCTGTCCGCAAGACATCCTCTCGCTCAGCGCGGGCAGGGTGCGCCTCCTGCCAGAGCTTGGTGAATGCCTCTTCTGCGGCGCATGCGCAGAGGCCTGTCCCGAGCCAGTCTTTGATGCGACGCGGGTGATGGCGCACCGGGTCATTATCGACGACAATTGCCTGGCCCGCGCTGACATCACCTGCATGGCTTGCCGCGACGCCTGTCCCGAATCCGCGATCATCATGCGCCCGCGCATCGGCGGTCCGTTCCTGCCCAAGTTAGACGACGCTCTCTGCATCGGCTGCGGCGCCTGCATCGCGTTATGCCCCGGGCAGGCGATCACCTACTCACCATTGGGAGGGCCGCCATGAAGCACGAGGCATGGCACGTCTCCTCGGCTGTCGTCAGCGTGATCCCCGGCCGGATGCCGGCGGTGCTGAATGCGCTTTCCGGGCATAGGAATGTGGAGGTGCATGGCCGTGACGAGCGCCGCATAGTCGTCACGATCGAGGGCCGCAGCAGCGGCGAGCTGGGTCAGAAACTTAGCGAAATCAACCTTATCGACGGCGTTCTCGGCGCCAACATGGTGTTCGAGCACGCTGAGAAGGCGGAGTAGCAGCGATGAGCGTCGACCAGACCAGACGAAACCTTCTGAAAGCCCACGCCGCCGCGCTAGCGGCCACCGCCGCGGGCCTGCCTGTATCGGTCTTGGCCCAGCCAGTTGTGGGCGGGGTCGAGGCGCTGCAGATCAAATGGTCCAAAGCCCCCTGCCGCTTCTGCGGCACCGGCTGCGGTGTGATGGTCGGCGTCAAGGATGGCAAGGTCGTCGCCACGCATGGCGACATGCAGGCCGAGGTGAACCGGGGCCTCAACTGCATCAAGGGCTATTTCCTGTCCAAGATCATGTATGGCCAGGACCGCCTGACCACGCCCCTGATGCGCAAGTCGAACGGAGTCTTCGACAAGAACGGCGATTTCGAGCCGGTAAGCTGGGACGAGGCCTTCGACACCATGGCCGCCAAGGTCAAGGAGGTGCTGAAGGAGAAGGGGCCGACGGGCGTCGGCATGTTCGGATCCGGCCAGTGGACCGTGCTTGAGGGCTATGCCGCGACCAAGCTGATGCGGGTGGGCTTCCGGTCAAACAACCTGGACCCCAATGCGCGCCACTGCATGGCCTCGGCCGCCGTTGCCTTCATGCGCACCTTCGGCATGGACGAGCCGATGGGGTGCTATGACGATTTCGAGCATGCCGATGCCTTCGTGCTCTGGGGCTCGAACATGGCCGAGATGCACCCGATCCTGTGGACGCGCCTCGCCGACCGCAGGCTGGGGACGCCGGGGGTGAAATGCGCGGTGCTGTCGACCTTCACGCACCGTTCGATGGACCTTGCCGACATCCCGATCGTCTTCAAGCCGGGGACCGACCTTGCGATCCTGAACTACATCGCGAACCACATCATCGAATCCGGCGCGGTGAACGAAGATTTCGTCTCGAAATACACCAAGTTCGTGAAGGGCCAGACCGATATCGGTTATGGCCTGCGCCCCGAAAATCCGCTGGAGCAGAAGGCGACGGGGGCCGCGGATTCCGGCAAGATGGACCCCTCGGATTTCGAGGCCTACAAGGCGCTCGTCTCGACCTATACGCTGGACTATGTCAGCGAACTGTCCGGGGTCGAGCCGGGCTTCCTGAAGGAACTGGCCGAGCTTTATGCCGATCCGAACAAGAAGGTCATGTCGCTCTGGACCATGGGCTTCAACCAGCATGTCCGCGGCGTCTGGGCCAACCAGCTTGTCTACAACATCCACCTGCTGACCGGGAAAATCTCGGAACCGGGCAACTCGCCCTTCTCGCTGACCGGCCAGCCCTCGGCCTGCGGCACGGCACGCGAGGTCGGCACCTTCGCTCACCGCCTTCCCGCCGACATGGTGGTGACGAACCCCGAGCATGTGAAGCATGCCGAGGAGTTGTGGAAGGTTCCGCATGGCCTGCTGAACACCAAGCCCGGTTATCATGCCGTGCTGCAGGACCGGATGCTGCATGACGGCAAGCTGAATTTCTACTGGATCATGGTGAACAACAATCTGCAGGCTTCGGCGAACAGTTCGGGCGAGGCTTATCCGGGCTATCGCAATCCCGACAACCTGATCGTCTGCTCAGACGCCTATCCCACGGTCACCGCCATGGCCGCCGACATCATCCTGCCCGCCGCGATGTGGGTCGAGAAGGAGGGGGTCTACGGCAATGCCGAACGCCGCACCCACGCTTGGCACCAGCTTGTCGATGCGCCCGGCGATGCGCGGTCAGACCTTTGGCAACTGGTCGAATTCTCGAAACGTTTCACCACGGACGAGGTCTGGCCCGCCGACCTGCTCGCCGCGAACCCGGATTACAAGGGCAGGACCATTTACGAGGTCGCCTTCGCCAATGGGCAGGTCGACCAGTTCCCCCTGTCAGAGATCCGCGAGGACTACACCAACCGCGAGGCGCAGGAGTTCGGCTTCTACATCCAGAAAGGCCTGTTCGAGGAATATGCCAGCTTCGGGCGCGGCCATGGCCACGACCTTGCCCCCTATGACATGTATCAGTCCGACGACATTCGGGGGCTGCGCTGGCCGGTGGTCGACGGCAAGGAGACGCTCTGGCGCTATCGCGAAGGCCTCGACCCCTATGTGAAGTCGGGAGCCGGGGTCGAGTTCTACGGCTATCCCGACGGCAAGGCACTGATCATCGGCGTGCCCTATGAGCCGCCGGCGGAAAGCCCGGATGACGAATTCAACTTCTGGCTCGTGACGGGGCGCGTGCTGGAGCACTGGCATTCGGGGTCGATGACCATGCGCGTGCCCGAGCTCTATAAGGCCTTCCCCGGCGCCAAGGTCTTCATGAACGCGACCGATGCGCGCGAGCGCGGGCTCAATCAGGGCATGGAGGTTCGCGTTGTCTCGCGGCGCGGCGAGATCCGCTCGCGGGTCGAGATCAGGGGCCGCAACCGCATGCCCAAGGGCGTGATCTTCGTGCCGTGGTTCGATGCCAGCCAGCTCATCAACAAGGTGACGCTGGACGCGACCGACCCGATTTCGAAGCAGACCGACTTCAAGAAATGTGCCGTCAAGATCGAGGCCGTGTGATGAAACCGCTGCGTACCGTTCTGATGATCGCCTGTGCCTGCGCCGCCACCCTGACGCTTGCGCAGGGGCTGCCGCAGGACCCGCCCGAACTGACTGGTCCCACGCCCGACCCGATGGAGGCGATCCCCGCCGCGCCCCTCGAACGTTATGTGACCGATGACGTGCGCCAGATGCGCGCCTATCCCGAGCAGCCGCCGATCATTCCCCATTCGATCGAAGGCTATCAGCTTTCGGTCAACGCGAACCGCTGCATGTCCTGTCACAAGCGCGAAAACTCGCTGGGGACCGGCGCGCCGATGATCTCGATTACGCATTACATGACCCGAGAGGGGCAGATGCTGGCCGATGTCTCGCCCCGGCGATATTTCTGCACACAATGCCATGTTCCACAGGCCGATACCGAGGCACTGGTGCAGAACACCTTCACCGATATGGCCGAGATGGGCGCCAACACTGCGGGGGAACAGTGACATGCGCTGGATCCGCGGACTGTTCTTCTGGATCCTGGGGCTGATCAAATGGTTCTGGAACGTACTCTGGACCCCGGCCGGCACGCTGGGACTGGGCTTCCTGACCCTTGGCGGCTTCATCGGCGGTGTCATGTTCTGGGGCGCGTTTAACACCGCGCTTGAGGCTACCAACCGCGAAAGCTTCTGCATCGGCTGTCATGAGATGCGGGCGAATGTCTATGAAGAATTGTCGCATACGATCCATTTCTCGAATCGCTCGGGCGTCCGGGCTGGGTGCCCCGATTGCCACGTCCCGCATGAATGGACCCACAAGATCGCCCGCAAGATGCAGGCATCGAAGGAGGTCTGGGGCAAGATATTCGGCACGGTAAACACGCGGCAGAAATTCCTCGAGCATCGCATCGTCATGGCAAAGCGCGAGTGGGCTCGGCTAAAGGCCAATGATAGTTTGGAATGCCGGAACTGCCATTCCGCAGTTGCGATGGACCTGTCGAAACAGGCGCCCCGGGCTGCCTCCATCCACAGCCAGTATCTGCTGACCGGCCAGCGCACCTGCATCGAATGCCATCAGGGCATTGCGCACCAGTTGCCCGACATGACCGGGATCGAGCCTGGCTGGACCGCGCCCAAGGAGATGCAGGACGAACCCGCGCCGCCGCCAGACGGCCGGGTCGAATTGCAGGGCTATCTCGACCGAACCCCGCTGGACGGCTGAGAGCGAGGGAAGCTGGCCCGTTTGAAGCTGAGCTTTGGGCTAACCCTTCTTGGCTGGGTCACGAACTGAGAATTACGAAGGCATTGAAGCTCACGAAGGCGCAGAAGGCATTCGTTCTGAAGCAGGGCAAGGAAGCGGAGCCGATCGCGGAGATCAATCAACTGGCCGCGGTGATGCGGGCGCTCAACCACCAGCGTGTTCCCAGCATCGCGGCGAGGCTGATCCGGAAGCTCGATGAGAACCCGGCGGCGGCTCGTTTTCGGGTTGTGGGCACGCATGCGCTCTATGCCTATGAAGCCGCGGCAGCGGTGATCTTTAACGGGGAGATGGTCGCCACCGGAGATTTGGATGTTCTGATCGACGACCGCGCACCCCTGCGCATCGCGATTGACGGAGAAGCGCGGGGCTTGGAGGCAATCGCCAGATCCGCCGATCCGTCGTTCCAGCAGCGTCAGAAGGGAGATTTTCGGCTGACCAACAAGGAGGGGTTCATGGTCGAATTTATCCGCCCGGAGGCACGGCCGGCGCATCGGGTCATGCCCGGCCAGGTCAGCGGCACTGAAGGCGATGCAGTTCCGGCCCCGATTGTGGGCCTGGAATGGCTTGTGTCTGCGCCTGCCTTCACGGCCATCGCCATCGATGACCGTGGCTTTCCAGTCAGAATGACTGCACCGGCACCGGCCATATGGGCGGCGCATAAGCTTTGGATTTCCCAAAGATCGGACCGTGATCCCGGCAAGGCAGCGCGAGACAGAATTCAGGCTGAAGCAATACTCGGCCTGATTGAGGACCGACTGCCGCAGGAAATGTTGGACCCTGTAAAGCACAGCGCCCTCCCAAAATTCGTGGCGGATCTGGTGCCTGCCGGACCTGTAAAATCTGATCAGAAAAAGCTCACGCCAGATTGGGAATGACGCCGCGGCGTACCTACCCGCGTTGGTCATGACAAGGCGAAGGTTGCTGTCGCGGCGGGGCGCGCGCTGCCCGGCTTACACCGCCAACTTGTGAAGCAGCTTCTGCTCGACCCCCTGCATGGTATCGAGGGCGCGTTTTTTCCTGCGGCCTAAATTCTTCCAGCATCTCTCCGGTGATCAAGACAGGTCTTGCCTTCCCCATTTCCTGCAGCACGGCTTGAATTTATCGCCTTCTGGCGTGAACCCGGTAGGGTCAGCGTCGTTCGCTTAGCCCCTGCTCCGAGATCGCCGTATTCAGCACATGGGCCACGATCTGAAGAAAGTGCTCGGGGTCGTCCAGCGCGTTGCTGGCGATGAGGAGCGGCTTGGCGCGAACGGTCTGGATTTCCCCGTTCGTTCCGCGCCGGGGTGGCGCCTGGAAATAGACCGCGAACTGTACCTTGCCAGATTTCGTCCGATAGGCCGGCTTGACGAAGAATCCCATTGGGGGCGTCCGGCCAATCACGGCGTGCGCCCTGCAGTCGCCTTGGAGCTGAAACCCAGCGCGTCCAGGCGATCCAGAAACCGCCGATGTTGCTCAGAGACCTGCCGCGCCTGTTCGAACTCAGCCTGGCGGGTCGCGTCCATGCAGGCGAAATACCGGGTGACCTCGGAGAAGTAGCGCTCGAAATCGGCCGCAATCAGTTCGGCGTAACGAGCCAGCGCATCATCCTCGACGGGCAAATAGGGTTCTTCGGGCGGCAAGCAGTCCGGGAAGAAATCCGTCGATTGCCCGAGTGCAGGAACGGCCAGAGGCGCTAAGGTGGGGAGCGACATGAGGCAAAGCTTACCGATCATTTCGCCACCCGTGATCTGCGCAACAGACTCTTCAGCGCGCCAGAAAGATCGAGGTCGCCCACGCGATCGTGCGTGGTGAAGCCCCGCAACATGGCGCCAGGGGAGCGAGTGGGCGTGACCGGATGGCTGCGGTTTGCATCGATGATCAGCACGGCCAGCGCGGCACGAAGGCTGCCCATCTGATCCAGCGCAGCCTCCCAGGCAGATTCCGTGATACCGAGATCTCGCAGCAACATGATTGCGGTACTGCGCAGAACGCGCTCGTTCACGGGGCCGGACGAGCGCAGGGCTTCAAGGCAGAAGCGGAAATCCGGGCTCGCAATCTCACTGACGATCTCCGGGGTCAGCCAGCTGAGATCGTCCTGGTCTGGCCGGTCGTTGGCCCTTCCGCGTGGGCTCGAGCGCGACACCGCCCGATCCGCCAACGGAAGACGTGTCCCTCCCCCTTCAAGAATCTTTAGAATTGTATTTGATATTGTCGGAACACGTGCTTCCGCCCTGCCGGAAATTTCCGACCAACATTGCAGGCAGCCAAGCGCCTCTTCGAGCACTGCCCCGATGGCAGCCAGATGCGCCTCAAGCTCCCCGGAACACCGGAACGTGGCATAGCGCCGCGGCCAGGAGGTGTAGCGCCGCAGCAGCTTCGGTAAGGCGGGATGCTGTGGCACGGTTTCCAGGAGGCGTTCGATGGCGATTTTTGCGTCTCGCTTTGCGGCCGAGCATTCGAGCCTCAGGACCGAGATGCGATGCGCCTGGAGACGATGTTCGGCATCCAGCGCAAGCAGATCTTTCATGATTTCAACCATTGGCCGAAAATTGATGCCGAGCCGCCGGCCATTGCTAAGGGTCCGACCGGATCGGCGGCCATTTGCTGCGGTATCGATCTCGATGAGACCGAGTGCTTCGAGGCCTTTTTCATGCAGGCGAAGCATCCGATCGGTGATCCCAAGTTCCTGCGCGAGGTCCTGTTGGGCGCGGTAGCAAACCGGATCCCGGTTGGGATCGAGCCAATCGGCCGGCGCAGTTTGACGCATCATGCGCAATAGCACCGTGCAGCGTGCGGCTCCCAAGTGAAGATGCCTGGCAACGCGCTCCACAAGCTCGAGGACATGACTGAGCGACATGCCTTCAGGCAGCACGGGACGTGTCATGGGGGCGGGATAGTGCATTTATGTTTTGCTCCTCGTTTCCTGAGGCGCGGGACAGCGGACATGCGACATCGATCCGCAGAAATGCGGTTTTTTCGCTTGAACTCCGGGGCTGGGCAGATAACTATATCCTCAGCAACGGGATACATCAGGTGTGCAAGCCTGTGTCATCTATCGAGAGCCCCTCGTGCGGATCCCGCGCGGGGGTTTTCATTTTCGTCGAAAGATCAATCGACTCCTTTTGCAAACGGCCGGGCTGAAGCACTCAGCCGATGGGCAATCCATTCAGTAGGGCACCCACTCCTCAGATGTCTTGCCCTGGTAGTCACGCCAACGCATCAGCACACCGCGCCAGAACATGATCGTTCCGAACCCGCTCTTGACCTTTTGCTCGTCCCCGCCAGTTACGGCGAAGATCCAGCTTGGTGCTTCTCGCATTTCCATTTTTGACCAAGACAAGTTGCCGGCGACATCGTAACGGCCCTGCCTGGAGCGATCCCGGATGTGCATGTCGCCGCCTCCCCTCTTTTGTGAATAGTCGATATGGTAGAGTTCAATTGCGTCGCGATAGGCACGCACCTCGGGGGGCAACTGTCTTGGCCCCTCTCCAGTCGGCAGGCCGCCACCGCCGCCCATCGGACAGTTCCAGAGTTGCAGCGGTGGCTCTACCGGAAACGGTGTGATGCGGCGGATCATCTCGACCTTCGCGGGAGTGCATTCCGTCGAAGCCGGAAACCCGCCTGCAAGACAAAGCAGGATGGCGCAGTCGATCGGATAGGCAGGACTGCCGGAAGGCACGGCAATCAGCATAACGGCAAACGCTTTGATACCTGTTGAAAGTTGCATGCTATCAATTTTGCAATATGTGAATCATTCTTGCAAGATTGCATAGCTGCTCAGTCACACTTTGGGCAAGCCGAAGATTGCTCTGAGTGCAGATACTGGCCGAGAACGGTCATCTTCGGTGACTGAGACCCAGATTGATCCGAAGGGCGAATGAGCCAAACGACACCGGTCCTGCCTGTCGACGTCTCATAGCTCAGTCCTATGCCATCTCCCTGGCGCACCTCGTCGAGAAATCGATTTCCGCGCTTTCTGCCTGGCTCCTGTCGCATGGGCCGTCGTCCTCCTCTGATGGAGGCGAACCTGTGCATGTGTCGTGGGATTGAAAAGAAGACGAGCGGCCAATTTAACCTTTGGGATAAAGCAACCGCTAGATGAAATTCCTTGACTGCGCGATGGCCACCGCTTGTGTGCTGCTCTTAGCTCGCAGCTTTTCCTGCGCACGTTGACTGCGGTACTTGATGGTCTCTACTGACACCGAAAGGCGCGTCGCTGCCTGGCGTTGGGACAGGCCATCGCGCAGTGCGGCGAGAACGGAGAGTTCCGCGTCGGTCAGAGAAGCACGGTTGTGCAGAAAGTCCACCCAATAGAAGAACTTCCCGGCAACTTCAGAAATCTCGTCATCTGAAAATTCGTGGTCACCGCGGGAAAGCGACACGAACGAGTGCAACCCGTTGACAACTCGGGTGGCCGCCATCCCGAATCGCATACCATGGGCCTGTGCAGCTCGCAGGATCCCGTTCGGGTCGGGTATGGTGATGTCGGACCACCGCGTTGCCCCGCTCTGGGCCTTCACAATCCATCGGAAAACAGGGTCATCGAGGAAAACGCCGCTGCGAACGTAGGTTTCCTGCCAGATGGGGGGCATCGAACTCTCGAGGAACTCTACGCCCTTTGCTGTATAATTGAAGGCGAGAACCCAACCGGCGGGGGCGAGTGCGTTCAACCTTGGTCGGTCATCTTCAAAGCCTGGAAGCATCTCGGCAAGCATATTCATCCCTGAAAAGGTAGGTCTGTTTAATCGAAAGGGTAAATTTCTCCCCACAACCTTGGCTTGTCCAGCGGGGTCCGGACAGATAGGCGGAAAATGGAGAATTCGAGCATGGCGCAAAAAACGGTTGTCGATGGCAAGGCCGAGTTCACGAGGGATATGGTTGACACGTTGCATGAATATTTCGACCAATACGCAGTGGATGGCGTGGTGACCGTTGAGGTCTCCAATCGCGGTCTATGGTTGCCAAATCCTGTCACACATGGTCGCCAGTTCTTGGGGCTCGCAAGATTTCCTGATGGTACTTCCCGCTAAAGCTGCCGAACTCGCCGCGCTGCCCCGCACGCACGAGAGGGACTTTGAGGTCTCGATCCTGATGCTGCCGAGTTCGGCTGATCGGTGGCCTCTGGTGATGAAATTCCTTGCGTTGCGCAAGGCCGTGTTCATCGATCAGATGAACTGGGGCCTCTTCCATGCGGAAGGGGTCGAATTCGAACAATACGATTTCATCGGCGTCGTTTATGTCGTGGCACATCGGGGCAGCGAAGTCCTCGGGGGCGCCAGGCTGGTTCGGACCGACAACCGGTTCGGCACGGGAGGCATCACCTATAGCTACATGATCCGCGATGCCTGTCTCGGAGTTCTCAAGAACATGCCCACTGCCCTTTGTGAAAAGGCGCCGCCGGTGGCGGCTGACATCTGGGAACTGACGAGACTGGTTGCGATCAGGGAACAGGGCGTGGGTGAGGCAATCCTTGTTGCCTCCAATCGCTTTCTTCATCTCCTCAGTGCGAAGGAGTGCCTCTTCCTTGGATCGCCGGCGTTCATGCGCATGGCGAAACGCATGGGGTTTTCTCCCTCACCTCTGGGTAAGACCCAGAGCAATGTCGATGGCCGCTTTCTTGCGTTCAGTTGCGAAGTGATAGATCCCGCAACTGTGAGGGACCCCGAACCCGTCAGTGGACAGGATGGATTCCGCCCGTCCCACGAGAAGGTCGGAACCTGACTGGCCTGGTGTAGCCCTGTCAGATTTGATCCTAACCTCGCCGACTGCGTAAGCAGGCCGGCACACAGCCAGTTGGCGCAACTTCCAATTCCAGATAGACAAAGCTGTCCGCCCCCGGCGGGCAGGCGATCTCGCGCTTTCGGCAGCAAAATTACAATGCTAATCGAAATTACAAGATTGCTAACACATTTGTAATGTCGTATGGCTTGGCGAGCAGCAACCGCGGGCCATGCGACCGTCAATGGAGACGGACCGTTGTCATCGCCTGCCTTCAAGAAGCCATATTTTTTTGTTCTCGATCAGGCAGAAGAGTTCATGGAATATCTGCGCGATGGCTGGCACATTGAGGTGCTTTGCCGCTCGGATGCATATCTACGCAACTCCTATTGGTACGGAGAATGGGTGGTTCTCTTGGTCGCACCCGATGAATCTCAGGAAGTTCCGCTGCTCAAGTCGCGCCGCGGCGGCCAGATTGCCGACGACATGCGGGTCTTCAAAACGGTCAACGGCATCTATTCCTTCTGCAAACAATATGGGGTCCACACCCCTGGCATTCCCTCCGTCGAAGGAGATCGTGAGCGGCAGCGGGTCACACTTCCCGACTAAATCATGGGGTTGGCGACTGTGCATATCTCTGGCGCTCATCCCCTGGATCTTCCTGCCCTTTCCCGCCACCGCCGAGGTCATACGCTTCAACGGCACCGCAGGCGCGGCCGGGATCGACGCCGGATCTTCAGTCCTGCGCTACGACGCCCGCGGCAAACAGATTGTTCCCACGGCCGCCGCTGATGTCGTCGCCATTGAAGACACGGCCCTCGGCAATGCACTGCGCGAGCACGCGTTGCGTGAGCGGATTATCCCTGTCGCCCGCGAGGTGATTGCATCCCCCGACATCCTCCTGGGCATCGATCGCACGGCGGCGCGCTATCGTAACCATCCAGCGCTGCAAGCAGCCGGCCTGACCTCCGCGCAATGGCACGCTCTTTTCCGATCGATGATCTGGCAAGAATCCCGCTTTGACCCGGTGGCATTGAGTCCGAAGGGCGCGATGGGCCTGGCCCAGCTGATGCCGGGAACTGCCCGGATCCTCGGCGTGGATCCTTCTGATCCTGTACAGAATCTCGACGGCGGCGCGCGCTACCTACTCGCGCAGATGCAGCGATTCCGCAGCCCGGTGCTGGCACTGGCGGCCTATAATGCCGGGCCGGACGCGGTCCGCAAATATGGCGGCATACCCCCTTACCCAGAAACCCGAAACTATGTGCTCCGCATCCTGGCGGAGCGTGATCGCCTGATGGCGCAGTAGACAAGGAAGCAGACATGAACCGGAATTACGTCCAGGCCGCGATCGCGGTCCTGGCGGTGGCCTTGCTCACCCTGCACGCATCCGAGGTCCTGGCCCAGGCGGGAACGGTCGACTTCTCCAAGGTCGACAAGGTCGGCACGGGATTCATCAACTGGCTCAAGGGCAATATCGCCATCGCCATCTTCACCGGCGCCTTCATCATCTGCGGCTTCATGGCGGCGATGAACCGGATCAGCTGGTGGTGGGTGGTGATGATTTTCGTCGGCGGCTTCTTCGTCTTCGGCGGCAGCACCCTCGTCACCCAGATGAAATCGGCACTCTCCTGATGGAGAAGAGCCCAGTCATTCTCGGGCTCTCGCGCCAGGCGAAGCTGATCGGGCTGCCGATGCCCTATGCCCTTGCCGTCGGCGCCCTGACCGCCCTGCCCTTCTTCTGGACCCAATTCATCCCCTGGGTGCTGACCGGGCCGGTCTGGTATGTCGCGGCCCGCGTCTTCGTCGCGATGAACCCCAATGGCCATAAGGCCCTGGCGGTGGTGCTGCGCCGGACCCCGCCGCCGCTTTCCCCAAGGCAGAGAAAAGAGGGCCGGCACCATGTTTGACGCGGGTGATATCCGCGCGCGCAGCGCGCGCGCCACAGCTGCCCGGCCCAAGTTCCCGCAACTCTATCCGCATATGCCTTACGTGCTGGAGGTGGATGACCATACCGTGCGCAGCCGGGAGAATGCGCTGATGATGTCGCTGGAGGTCCGGGGTAAGGATGGGTTTACCTCGGCCGAGGATGATCTCGAGGATCTGCGCCGCGGTTTCGCCGCCATCCTCGACGGGCTCGACGAGCGCTTCAGCTTCTATGTCCATCGCATGATGAAACCGGCGAAGCTCGACCTCGCCCCGATCCATGGCGACAGTTTCGCCGCCGATCTCGATGCCAGATGGAGTGCGCATCTCGCGGAGCAGAAGCTGCGCGACTTCGTTCTGGTCCTGACCGTGGTTAGAAACCTGCAGGCGCCGCTCAAGCTGCCGGTCTTCGCCAGAAAGGCCCGCGAGATCTTCGACGGCGACAGCGCCGAGCGCCATGCCGAACTGCGCGAGGTCGTGACTATTCTGGAAACCAGTCTGCCGATCGGAACGAAACTGCTCCGGATCAGCAACGGCTCGCTTCTCGGCTTCTACGCTTCGCTCAATTCCGGTGTGTACCGGCCGGAATATCGCGGTGACATGACGCTGATCGCAGAGGATGTCAGCACTGTCGGGCTGCGCTTCAGGGGCAACGTGGTCCGGCTGACCGAGGGGCCGGACCAGCCGCGCTATGCCGCGGTGCTGGCGGTCAAGAACTATCCGACCATGTCCGAGCCCGGCATGCTCGATGCGCTCGACACCGGCATGGACACGCTGCTCACGCATTCCTATACCCCGATCGCACGCCAGAAGATTGCCGATCTCGCCAAGCTGCGCATCCAGCAGATGCGCGCGGCAGGCGACGCCGCAGGCTCGATCGAGGACCAGCTGGCCACAACCTATGACGACGTGGAAAGTGGTCGTCTTGGCTTTGGCGAGCACCAGTTCACCATCACGGTCTTTGCCGACAGCCCGGCGGCCCTGGAAACCCGGGTTTCGCAGGTCCGTGGCGTGGCCGAGCAGGCCAGGATCCGGTTGACGCGGCTCGCCTCGACCATGGAGGCGACCTTCTTCGCCAACCATCCTGGCAATCGCGATTACCAGGCCTGGGAGAGCATTGTCAGCAGCATCACCTTCGCCGATCTCTGCAGCCTGCACATGACTGATTGCGGCCTTAGCCCAGAGCGCCTGCCCTGGAAGACGCCGATCACGGTTTTCCAGACGGTCACCGGGGCCGCGCATCGATTTTCCTTTCACGACGCCGGCGATCCAAAAGCCGAGCCCAGCATCGGGCACACGCTCATCCTGGGACCCTCGAACAGCGGCAAGACCGCGACGCTTGCTTTCCTTGCCGCCCAGGCGCGGCGCAGCGGGGCGCGCATAGTGTTTTTCGACAAGGACCAGGGGCTGCGCATGGCCATTGCGGCGCTTGGCGGACGCTATGCCGAGATTAAAGCCGGCCAGCCGACCGGGCTCAACCCGCTCGTCACCGAAAACGGGCCGCGCGGCGAGGCCTGGTTGATGGACTGGCTCGCCACACTCGCCGAGCGCGGTGGCGAAACCCTGACCCCGCAACAGGCAGACAGCCTGAAACAGGCGGTGCGCCAGAACGGGCAGGCAACGCCGGATCTTCGCACCTTCCAACATTTTACCACGCTGATCGGCGATGCGCGCGACAACCGTGCGCTGGCGACGCGGATCGCGGAATGGGGGCCGGAGGGCCGCTACAATTGGGTCTTCGGCGCGGCCGGGACACCGGTGGTGGATTTTGCCGGTCTTGATGTTCTCGGCATCGACCTGACCGAGATCCTCGGCCTGCCGAGCGAACGCTCGGCGCTCCTCACCTATATCTTCCGTCGTCTGGAGCTGATGTTCGAGGCCCGCGAGCGCATGCTCCTGATCATCGACGAGGCCTCGACCGTCTTTGACGACGAGTTCTTCGCCCGCTGGCTGCCGAAATGGCTGGTCACGGTGCGGAAGATGAATGTGGTCGTAGTGCTGCTCACACAATTTCCATCGCAGATCAGAAACAGCCGCTCAGGAGCGATCCTCGAGGGACTGCCGACACAGATCCTGTTTCCGAACCGGCGCGCCACGCCAGCCGACTATCAGGGCTTCGGGCTTTCGGATGCCGAGATCGACTTCCTGCTGGCGGGACGGACGGCGCGACGGCAGGCGCTGCTGCGCAGCCATGGCGGCCAGACCATCCTCGATGTCGATCTCTCGACTCTCGGCCCGCTCCTGACCGCACTCGGCGGCGGCGAAGCCGGTCGCGCTGCCTTCGGCGCCGATTACCAAACCATCCCTTTCTTCTGGAGAACATGATGACGCGGAAGGCCTTCCTGCTCCTGTTGCTGCTGCCTTTGCTCTCTGCCTGCGGCGAGCCCCCGATCAAACAGGCCAATTGCTGGAACCGCATGGCGTTCATTGCAGCGCCCGACTGCGCGCTGGCGCGCTGAAGGGCGGCGCATGTCTTTCAGACCCTTGCTCCTTGGCTCGATCCTCGCGCTCGCGGCCTGGCCCTCAGCCCTCTGGTCGGTCGGTGTGCCGACAATTGACGCAAAGAAGCTGGCGCTTGACGTGTTGGTCATGGAGGCGGAGGGCGCGAAATCCGCGGTCGAACAGGCGGAAAACCGGAAACGGGCCGAGATCGCCCGGCAGCAGAGCAAGCAGATCACCGCGCTCGACGAAACCCTGAGATTGCTCACGGAAACCAGCGGCTTCGTGCCCGGCCTCGAGGGTGGCGACGAGGGTGGAAAATTCCCGGCCGCGCGGATCTACCCGATCGAGGACGACAATCCCTATGCCGGCCGTCTCTTCGGCGATGCCCGCGCGACGATCGAGCAGATGATCGCGGAGACGGCGATCAGATATGGCGGGCATCCGGCGTTGGCAAAGGCAGGCATCAATGCCGTCGAATTCCGCTGCTGGTTTCAGGCACTGGTAAAGCAGGAATCGAACTTCTCGATCGGGGCGAAGAGCCCGAGGGCCGCCTTCGGGCTCACCCAGATCATCCCCGGCACGGCAGAGGAACTCGGCATCTACCCGGGCTATTACGACGATCCCCGGCTACAGCTCGATGGTGGCGCGCGCTACCTGCTCGCCCAGCTCGGCGCTTTTGGCTCGATGCCGCTCGCGCTCGCGGCCTATAATGCGGGGCCGGGCGCTGTCCGAAAATACGGGGACATTCCGCCCTTTGCCGAGACGCAAGGCTATGTCACCCGCATCACCGCTTTCTACAATCGCTATGCGGCCGGCATGAGTGGTGCCGACCAGATCGGTACCCTTGACCCCCGGGACATGGCGATCGCGGAAGCCTCGAACATTGCCGATGCCGGCAGTCATTACGCGCGCGCCAGCATGGGCGCAATGCAGGGTGCCGCAGTGCGGATCCGCGCGATCCTGCTCGAAATCGAGGGCACCGGCTCGGCCAAGGTGGCAATGGATCTGAACAGCTATGCGCGGGCCGAGGTCGTACGCATGGCGGTGGTCCAGGGCCGCCTCAAGGCCGTCAGGCAAAGGCTCTATGCCACGCGTCACGCCCTCCTTTTGCAGGCCTATGCCGAGGACGCTGAATTCCTGCGCATCTCCGAGGAGAATCGATGATGAAAACGTACCTGGCAGCCGCTGCCCTTGCTCTCGGTCTCTCTCCGGATGCGAGCGCACAAGGGGTCCCGACCATCGACCTGAGCAGCCTTGCCAAGCTGACCGACCAGCTGGTCGAGGCGAAGCTTCAGCTCAAGGAGCAGATCGCCGCCAACGTGAAGCTCGATGACCAGACGCTGAAGTTGATCGAGCAGGTTCAGCTGCTGCAAAGTCAGATCTCGGCCTTGAAGGATGGGCTGACGCTGGCGGATCTCGGCGTTGATCCAGAAACCTTCCTCAAGAATATCCTGCCGCAATTTGCCGACCTCGGCGCCTCGCTTGCGGCAGCGAAGACCGGCAATTGGTCGCAGGTGCTCTCGGGCGGCACGCTGGGCGGTGGCCCGGTCGGGACCCGGGTCGAGCAGACCTTCGCCTCGGCCGGAATGAACCGCGAACAGGTCGAGGGCCTCGGCAAGAGCGAAAAACCCGCCACGGCCCGGATTGGCACCCAAGCCAACGTCAACGCCTTCCTGTCGGTGGCAGCGGAAAGCTCGTCGCAGCAGGCCCGCGAAAGCCTGACCCGGATCGACAGGCTGGTGACCGGGATCGAGGGCACGAAGAACCTCAAACAGGCGATCGATCTCAATACCCGGGTCACTGCCGAGCTTGGCATCGCGCTCGGCAATCTCTGGGCGATGGAGGCGGTCCAGACCGTGGGCATGGGCGAGGCCGGGGTGATGGATGCCGCCACCGCCGCCGAGGAGGAGAAGTTCCTGCAGATCGAGATGGAGAACTGAACATGAGACCTGTTCATGTCATCGGCGCCGGCGGCCTTGTCTTCGTCGCTGCGACCTCCCTGATGACATTGGCGCCGCAAGCGGCCCCTGCCGACCAGACCGCCCCCTTTCCTGCAGTGTCAATCGAAGAGTTGGATGCCGCCGCCGCGGCCGCGGAGGAGAGCTTCCTGCAGATCGATCCCGATGCGGCACCCGATCTGTCCGGCATCACCCCGCTCGCGCACCCCGGCAATGTCCCCTACCGGAAATGCGAAAAACCCGAGGCGCTGAAGGCGGTGCTCCTGAAACCCGGCAGTCAGCTCTATGCGCGTCGCCGGGACATGAGCGCCTACCTGCGCATGACGAATGTGCTGGCGACGCGGGACTGCTCCTGTTCCGGCAAGCTCGTGCGCGCCTCGGCCATCCTCGCCTTTGAGAAGAAGTTGATGGCGAAGGCCGGGGTCAGTAATCCCGAGGAGCTGGTGACACGGCCACTTTATGATGAGGCCCGCACGCTCAGGCGCCAGGTTGAATATCTCTGCGGCGGGGAAAGCTGATGGGCATCGTCACCAGCATTCTCGACAGCATCGACACCTCCATCAGCAATGTTGGTGCGCGGTTCTTCGAGGCCACAGCGACGGCACTCGGGCCGGTGGTCACCCTCCTGGTGACCATCCTCGTCATCGGCATCGGCATCAATATCGCCTTCGGTGCCGCGAGCCTGTCCCTGCGCGATTCCCTGCAGCTGCTCTGGCGGGTGGTACTGGTCTATGTCTTCGCACTGAGCTGGGCCAATTTCGGGGTCATCTATCACGCCCTTTCCGAGGGCTCCGGCAATCTTGCCATGGGCTTCTTCGAGGTGGCGAGCCAGGGCGGGGCGGCCCCGACACCTTCTGCGGCCATGGATGATTTTGCCCGAAACATGACGGAAACTGCCAACGCGGTTTCGCGCGCGCAAGGCTCGATCCAGCGCGGGGTGATCGGGGCGATTTCCTATTTTGTCCTCGCCCTGATGATGGCGGGCTATGTCCTGGTCGTAGGCTTTGCCAAGATCATGATTGCCTTCCTGCTCGGGGTCGCGCCGCTGGCCATGGCCGGCACCATCTTCGACAAGACCCGCAATCTCTTCGAGGCCTGGATCACCTCCTTCGTTGGCTACCTGATGTACCCGATCGCGGCCGCCGCGATCATCGCCAGCGTCGTCAAGGTCGGCGAAGCGCAGTTCCCGGCCGGCGACGACATCACCAACCTCGGCTCGATCCTTGGCTTCTTCGTCGTGGTCTTCGTCGGCATCTTCGCCCTGAAGGCGATCCCGCAGGCGGCAAGCCACCTGACCGGGCAGTTCCATCTGGCATCGATCTCGCCGCAGCCGATCCGCGGGCTGGCGCACCCGCTTGCCGGTCCGCTCGCTAGCCGGGCGCGCGCCACCGGGAGCGGACTGCTATCTGGCGGGCAGACCCCGCGCCGGGCCCAGGAGCTTCGCGATCGGACCTGGGCAGAACGCGGCGGCCGGCTCGCCGAGAAAATCCGCGCCGCCAGCATCCTGCGCTAGCACGGGCGGGCCAGACCCGGCCCGCCGCACCTTCTGACATTCAATCCCGAGGCATTGCCATGACAGACCGCGTGTCTGAACAGAGAACACTTCTCGAAAGCGAGTTCTTCCTCGATGGAAAACGTCGCGAACGCCGGGGCTTTGTCATCGGTACGCTCGGCCTCGGGATCGCGGCCGGATCGGTCGCGCTGTGCCTGATGCTGCTGCCGCTGAAGGAAACCCAAGCCTATCTCACCATCGTCGACAAGGATACCGGCATGGCGAGCCGGGCGGTGGAGGTCGCGCCCGCCACCATGTCCGAGGCCGAGGCCGTGCGCAAAGGCCTTCTTTTCAACTATGTCATGGATCGCGAAACCTATGACGAGAACGACAACGAGACCCGCCTGCTCAAGGTGTTCCGCATGTCGAGCCTCCTGGAACAGGACCGGCTGCGCAGCCTCTGGAACCCGGCCAATCCGACCTATCCACCCACGCTCTACGGCGCCGCGGGCAAGGTCAGCATCAAGGTTTTGAGCATCAGCGAGGTGAGCGCGAATACCGCCACCGTGCGCTTCACCAAGACCTTCTCGCAGACCGGCGAGGAGGACCGGTCCGGCAAGTTCTACGCCACCGTCAGCTATGCCTTCCAGCCCTCCACCGAAAATGCGGTCGAGCTGGTCTGGGAAAATCCGCTTGGCTTCGTGGTCACCAGCTACCGCGTCACCGCGGAATCCCTGGAGGATCAGGAATGAAGAGGATGCTGATCGCGGTGGCCCTGGCTGGCCTCTCGCTACCCGCGCCTGCCCTCGCCGAAATCAGCCCGCGCGCCGGCGCGCATGACGGGCGGATCACCTATGCCAGTTATCAGGAAGGTCAGGTCTATACCGTACCGGTCCGGGTCCGGAACATCACCATGATAGAGCTCGGCGAGGGGGAAACCATCCGCGCGATCGCGGCCGGCGATACCGAAAGCTTCCAGGTCGAGAAGCTGGAAGGCAACAATGTCTTCACCATCAAGCCGGTGCTCGACGGCGCTCAGACCAATGTCACCGTCGAAACCGACCGGCGCTTCTATTTCCTGAATGTCGTTGAGGGCAAAGCCCGTCCGTCCTGGTCGGTTAAGTTTGCGGTCCAAGGCAGCGCCCGGGGTCCGTCCAGCCGCAGCCGGGTTGCGCCTCTGCCGGAGGCCCCACCCCCAAAGATGCGCTACCGGATCATCAGCCGGACCAGAGGGGCGAGCTTTGCCCCGATCGGGATCTCGGATGATGGCGCCAAAACCTACTTCCAGATCCCCGCCGCGGCGGCGACCCCGACCATATTCCGCGTCGATGCCAAGGGTCGGGAATATGCCGTCAACAGCAGTATGGACGGCGCCGTCATTGTCGTCTCCGGCCGCTCCAGCCGCTGGGTGGTCCGTTACGGCGACGATCATGCCTGCATCGAGGGAGAGGGCGTGCGGCCATGAGCGCTGATGCCGAGACGAAAGTGCAGGAGCGGCTGAGGCGCCTGCGCAAACCGGAGCCGAAGGCCTCGCCCTTCCGGATCTACGGACCCTATGCCGCGGTGCTGGCGGCGGGGCTCGGGATCGGCGGCTATGTCGCCTCGCTGCCAGCGGCCGAGCAGGCAAAGCCTGCGGTCAGAACGTCGGAGGTGGCCGAATTCCAGCAGGATCTCGGCCTTGCCGGCTTTTCCACGCGCACACCGCACCTCGAGCCTGCAGTTGAGACGCCGAAACCCGCGCCCGAGAAACTCATCGACCCCGCCGCCAAGGAGGAGGCCGGGCGGCTGCGCCAGGAGCTCGCCGATCTGCAGGCCGAGATCCAGGAGTTGAAGAAACGGCCCGCGGAAAGCCCGGATGGGCTGACCAACCTGCAGGCGGAGATGCAGTCCCTGAAGGCGGCGGCGACCGAGAGGGACAGTGTCTATGCCGAACTCGAGCGCGAGAATATCCGACTGCAGACACAACTCGGGACCTCGAACATGCTCGGGCTTCCAGATGCGGGGATGGTCGATGAAGACGCGCAGCGCCTTGCCGAACTCGAGGCGCGTCGCGCAGCGGCCGAAGCGCTGCGTGCGGCCCGGAACGCCTCGCCGATGGTGGCCTATCGCGCAGGTGGTGGTTCAAGCGCCCCTCCCGACAATGCGGCTTCCACGGTTGCCGGGGAAGTCGAAGGCCAGAGCGGCCCCGGCGACGAATCCTTCGTGCGGGCCGGCGCCACCCACGCCGAGGTGACCCATGCCGAGGTCATCGCCAATCCCTCGCGCACCGTCGTGCAAGGCACCCTCATCGAGGCCACATTGCAGACCGCGATCCAGTCCAGCCTCGAGGGCAATATCATCGCTACCGTCAGTCGGGACGTGTGGTCGATGGACATGGCCAATGTCGCGATCCCGCGTGGCTCGAAACTCTTTGGCCGCTACAGCTCGGATATTGCCCGCGGCCAGCGCCGGGTACTGGTGGCCTGGGACCGGGTGGTGACCCCGGACGGGCAGACGGCGGATCTCGCCGCCTATGGCACCGACCGGATCGGCCGCTCGGGCCTCACCGGCCGGGTCCGCAACCATACCCTCGCCCGCTTCGCCGGGGCGGCGGCGGTTTCCGTGATCGGCGGCCTGCCCGCGATCATCACGGCCGCGCTTGAAGACGGATCGGAAGGCGACAGCCGCCACCAGGCCTGGAACGATGCGGCTTCTAATGTCGCGCAGGGCACGACATCGGTCCTGGGCGAGCTCATGCAGGGCTATCTCGATATCCCGACGACGCTCAGCATCAACCAGGGGGCCATCGTCATGGTGCAGGTCAATGCCGATGTGGAGATGCTGTAATGGGCTATCTGCATCACTACCTTGACCGGATAGGCACCCTTTTACGGGATCCGGCCATGATCGAGGTCGCCATCAATGGCGATGGCTCGGTCTGGACCGAGCGCGCCGGCGAGGCGGTGATGACCCGGGCCGAAATTCCCGGTCTCGATTGCAACTATCCCCGCGATCTCGCGCGCCAGATCGCCAATGACCAGAGCCTGAAGCTCTCAGAGGAGAGGCCGATGATCTCGGCTTCGGTTGGCTTCGAGGGCATCAATCTGCGCTGCCAGGCGCTCGTGCCACCGGCCTCGGCCGAAGGCACGGTGCTGTCCTTCCGCCTCTTCCGCCCGCGGTCTGCGGGCGCGGCACCGCACCGCTTCGATCTCATGCGCGATGTCACCCTGTCGCTGGAAGAGGAGCGGGCACGGATCCTGGCAAGGCTCCGCGACCGGCTGCAGCCCGGTTCCGAGGGTGGTTTCGATATCTTCTGCCGGGAGGTTGTGCGCCAGCGCCTGAACGTGCTGATCTCCGGGATCACCTCGGGTGGCAAGACCGAACTCGCGCGCCGGCTGCTGTGGCTGGTGCCACCGGAGCAGCGCCTCGCGCTGATCCAGGACGCCAGTGAATTGCTGCCGGACCTGCCGAATGTCGTCAATCTGATCGCAGATCGCGAGGAGGGTTCGCCGCGCGGGGCGGAGCGGCTCCTCGAAGCTACCCTGCGCCTGCGGCCGGATCGCATCATCGTCGGCGAGCTGCGGGGGATCGAAGCAATCACCTTCCTCGAGGCCATCAACACCGGCCATGAGGGCTCCTTCACCACGGTCCATGCCCATTCCGCGCGCAAAGCGCTCGATCGCCTCGCCTTCATGGTCTCGAAGGGTGGGCTCGGCATGAGCTATGCCGAGATCCAGCGCTATGTGCGCGGCGCCATCGACGTGGTGATCCAGGTCGGCCGCACCGGCGCGCAGCGCGGCGTCATGGAGATCTGGATCCCGGCCCTTGATGACGCGGGGAACGCGGAGATGCCGGCATGACCAGCTGGGAGTTCGCGGAGAGAAGACCGGTCCTCAGCGTTGAAGAGGCCGAAAGGATCCTGCGCGCGCATGACCATGATCCGGCCGAGGCCCGCGCGGAACTGGCCGAAAGATTTACCGAGACGGCCGAACTGCTCGGCTGGCTCGGCTACTGATCCGAGGACCGGAGGGACGATGATGGTTGATGAGCAGGAAAACAGAGTCCGGCGCGCACTCGGCGCGGTGCAGGATTTTCTGCGCCCCGACCTTGCGCAAGCGCGTCAGGCCACCGAGGCGGCAAGGCTGGTTGCGGCGTCGGAGAACCGCGAGAGGCTCGAGACGGCACGGGACGAGGCCATACAAGCCCTGGCCCAGCTTGCCGCCCTGCCCCAGGAAGACCGCGAGGCGGAGATGAAGGCACAGGGCCTCGATCCGGGCGAGACCACAAGCTGGTCGGCCGGGAACTGGTCCGATCCGTCGAAACTCGCGGCCCGGGTCGAAGCCGATGTTGAGGGGTTTGCCAGGGCGAAAGGCCTCGATCTTCGGGACGGTGATGCCCGCCTGAGGGCCTATACTGATGTCGGGGAGGCTTACGGCGAGGTTCATCTGGCGATCAACTCTCGCTCATGGGAAACGGACCGCGCGACCAGGGGCCCGACACTGGCGTGTCTCGGCAACTGGAAGTGGGCCGACGGGATCAACGAGGAATACCGCGAGCTCGTCGTCGCCACAGATCGGGGCTACCATCCGGGCTATGAGACCTCCCATCTGGGTGGGGAAGGCCCCCTCTTCCATTCTGAACTGGCTTTTCCGACGCTCGCGGCCGCTGAATCCGTCGCGTTCCGTTTCTACGAGCAGGGTGGCGATGAGGCCCGCTTCCTAAACGCGCTTTCTGAAACGAGCCAGCTGCCGGAAGGTCATGGGGGCAAGGTCGATGACCCGGTCCGGCCATCCCTGCTGTCCGGGCATCAGCCTCCCCGCGCGGCAACTGTGGTCGCATATGAGACCGTCCCGGAGCTGACGGTCGACGTCGCCCGGGCCGTGCGCCTCGTCGCTGCCTTTATCGAAATGGCAGATGCCGTGACGGCCGGTGAACGGCCGCAATTCCGCACGGAGGAGCAGGCAGCGGCTTTCCGGGAGGATATCGAGGCGCGCTATGGCGCTGGCACGTTGGAGCGGCTGCGCGCGGGGGATACCCAGGACCTGAGCCTCGATCTGCCTGACCAGGACCAGCGCGCGATCACCGGCATGGCGCTCAGGCTGGTGGTCGCGAGCCACCAGGTTCTGCGCGAGCGCGGATCTGAACAGCTGAAGACGCCGGCTGTTCTCCTCGACCCCGACAGCGGGCCCGATCTCGACCTCGGTTTTTGAGAGGCGTGATGACCCGATTTCTTGTTGCCCTTCCCTTCGGCCTCATCTGCGGTGCGCTGCTCGGATCGGTTCTTGGCGGCATGTGGCTGGCCTGGCATCTCGGCCAGGACGTGAATGCCGCCAATCCCTTCCTTCTCCTGACCGGTTATCCGGGCTGGCGCACGGCGCAGACCGAACCCTGGTGCTTTGCCTATGGCGTGGTCATCGCCTCTTCCCTGGCCCTTGGCCTGGCCGCCCTGGTTCTCAGCTTCCGGCATAAGCTGACCCAGTATGGCCAGGCCCATTTCCAAAGCCGCGCCGAGATGCGCCGGAACGGGCTTTTGATGCCGGTGGGCGCCGGCCTGGTCTATGGCAAGCTTTACCGCTTCGGTCGCCTCGGCCGCCGGCTCGGCCCGGGTCGGTTCATTTCCGCGGTCTATGACAAGTTCCCACATTGCCTGGTGGTCGCCCCGACCCGGGCCGGCAAGGGCGTGGGTTACGTCAATCCGAACGTGCTCCTGTTCCCCGGCAGCGTCGTCGTCCTCGATGTGAAAGGCGAGATCTTCGAGGCGACCGCCCGGCATCGCCTCTCGCTCGGGGATGAGGTGTTCCGCTTCGCGCCTTTCGATTTCGAGCATTCCAGTCATCGCTACAACCCGCTCGAACGGGTGGCGAAGATCGCGCACCCTGCCGAGCGTTATACCGAACTGGCCAAGATCGCCGATTATTTCCTGACCGTCTCAGACAAGGGCAACGCCGGTGATTTCCTGTCCGAAGGTCGCCAGCTCTTCGTGGCTGCGGGTCTGCTCGCGGTCGAGCGTGGCAACCCGACCATCGGCGAGATCAACCGGATCCTCTTCGGTCAGGGTGCCTCTCAGGCCGCCTATGCCGCCCATGCCCTCGAGGTGAAACATGCCAATGCCGCCGAGACTTTCCGCAAGTTCGCGGCCTATGACGGCAAGATCCTCTCGTCGCATGCCTCGGTTCTTGGCGGGGCGGGCATGGCGCTCTGGAACAACCCCGCGGTGGATTACGCCACCAGCGGCCATGACTTTTCCTTTGCCGATCTGCGCCGCAGGCCGGTTTCGGTCTATCTCGTGGTCAATTCCGACTCGATCCAGACTCTGGCGCCGCTGATCCGGCTCTTCTTCGGCGAGCTGATCGCCACCCTGCGCGCCAGCATGCCGGATCCTCAGCGTGAACCCTGGCCGGTCAAGATGATCCTCGACGAGTTCGACCAGCTTGGCCGCATGACCATTGTGGTCCAGGCCCTCAAGCAACTGGCCGGCCACGGCGCTCGGGTCTCGATCATCACCCAATCCGTGCCTGGCCTCGAAAAGATCTACGGCAAGGAAGACCGGCTCTCGATCGAATCCGCAGCCGGGATGAAGCTCTACCTTGCCGCCAATGACAAGATGACTGCGCAGGAAATCTCGGAATCCCTCGGCAAGACCACGCGGCTCTCGCTCAGCGACAGCTACGCACCCGACCGGAGCGGGTTGCTGCGCCGCACGATCTCGCGCCGCAACGAGGAGCGCCCGCTGCTGTCGCCCGACGAGATCTCCCGGCTCGACCGGAACAAGGTCATCCTGATCCCCGAGCGCCAGCAGCCGATCATGGCGCGGCGCATCGTCTATTACGAGGATCCGTTCTTCCGGAAGATCATGGCCGCCCAGACCGGTCCCCTGCCCTATCCCACCAAGGAACAGCGCGAGATCCGGGTTCTGAGCGATCAGCTTCACGCCCTGGCCAGCCAGGTGACGGAACTTTCGAAGATCAGGTTGATCGATTATGCAACCGGGGATGGAGGGAATGCTGCGAGCGGGGAGGAATCGTCAGCTTCATCAGGCCCGAATTCTCTGGCTCCAGAGACCTCGCCGAGTCCCGGACCAGCCGCTGACGCACAGAAAGCGGCAATTGCCGACGCGTTGGCCGATCTTCAGCAAGCTGCCCCAGAAGTCGGCACTAAAGTCGACAACCAGGCAGGTGTTACGGTTGCTGAAGGCAAAGGATTTGCAGCCCTGAGGCCCAACGAAGCCGCTGCACGGGAAAAGATGGCAAGGATGAGCGCCAGGATAGCGGCGAAGTAACGTCGCGACGATCACTGAGCAAATCTTTGGATGATCTATGGCTTGCGCCTGCTGATCTGTGCAGTCGATCCCTGGCGGCTGGTGATTGCGGAAGGCGATCCAGCGCCCGTTCCGAGCCTGAACCTGCGAACCGGTTTCTGCGGCGGGCAGGTCGTTGGATTCACACGACAGCGACCCCGGAGACGGCCTATGCCTTGATTTTCGCGATCAATGTCACGCCCGGCAGTCCCTCAAAATGCGCGTCGCAGGTCAAGAGTCGCGCGCCATGCGCCTGCGCCGTCGCGTAGATGATCGCATCCGCCGTGGCCAGCTTGTGCGCGCGGCAGACCTCAGCGGAAGCAAGTGCGGTTTCGGTATCAAGCGGCACGACCTGGCAGACCTGTGTAAAGGCGATGACCTGGTCCGCCTTATCCTCGCCGATCTCACGGGTCAGCCATTTTGCAAGTTCCAGCTGCACCATGGTTGGCACGAGCCAATCAGCCTGTTCGGGCAGATGATCGGCGAGCTTATTACCGGTCGGTGAACCGATCAGCCATTCGATCCACGAGGAAGTATCGACGAGAACCATTCAGAGACGGTCGCTGCGGTCGCGATAGTCCGTCGCATTGGCGCCTTTGGCCAAGCCGCGCAACGCCTCGCGTTCCGGCACCGGCACCAACATCACCCCGGTTCCCTTCGGAATGAAGGCAAAGGTCAGCCCAGCCTCCCAATGCTGGGCGGCGCGGATGGCTTTTGGGATCGAGATCTGGAATTTGGTGGACAGGGTTGCAGTTTCCGCCATTTTCATACCTTCTTCCTATCGATGACATAAACGTAAGATGCGCGCGGCCGGAAATCAAGTAGCTTTGGCAGGCCAAGAGGGGCGCCGCCGTCAGAAATCTCCTGTTTCACTCTCACCCAGACGACGTAGTTTCTGTGGGCCGGCTACACCTCCTCGGCCCGAGCGAGAAGGAACAAGCGGTCGCTAAGGGCCGACCGTCGCTAGGTTGGACCAGCGGCGGATATCCAGCCGCCTGACCTCGTCTTGCCACGCAGCATGTCCCTCGAGAGCCCATCGCGGACATCCGAAAAGTCTGCCGGGCCTCGAATTTCTGCGC
>NZ_JAVRQI010000031.1:0-26437 GCF_031854425.1 Paracoccus broussonetiae
GCCCGGTAGCTCGTCAGGCTCATAACCTGAAGGTCGCAGGTTCAAATCCTGCTCCCGCAACCATCTCAACCGAACAATGGTACAAGACATGCTTAGCCTCAGGCTGGGCCAAGCCGATCATTGCGGTCATCGCTCCCTCCAATTCAATTTTGACGCCCGTCTCGGTCTCGTGGATCGTCACGCGCGTGATCAGGCCACGGATAATCTCCAGCGCTGCTGTCCGGATCGCAGGACCCGCCAGCGTTTGTGCCAGTTCCTTGACCTTCTTGTGGTAAAGGCTGCTCAATCCCGGATGCAGGCGCACGGGTGAGGGCAGGGGCGTGGCAAGCGCGTCCTCGATCTCTCCCTTCCTCGTTTCCAAGGCATCCAGCTTGGCCTTCAGCCCCGGTGTCCGCAGGCCATCCGCGATCGCGTCATAGAGACCATCCAAGCGCCGCAGCACCTGCGCCTTCTCAGCCTCGAGCTTGGCCCGGTCCGCAGACTGGATTGCCCGGTTGGCATTCACTTCCGTGCTGTAAGCGCTGATAAAGCTTGCCACCGCTTCGGGCTGCATCAGACGATTCCGAAGCAGATCAAGGATCAATGCCTCCAGATCGCCCCGGCGAAACGAACGGCGCTGTGCACAGCTGCCAAGCTTGCGTGCCGCCGAGCAAGCCAGGTAATCTCGGCCCACGGCGGCGTATCCTCCACCGCAGCAACCGCAATGAAGCAGACCCGTCAGCAGGTGGACTTTACGTTTTTGTTCCCAAAACCGGCTTTGCTTGATGGCGCGGACCCGGGGATCGGCGTCGATCTCGCCCTGCCGCATCTTGACCTGCTGCCAGAGCGCATCGTCGACAATGCGCAACTCCGGCACGTCGGTAGTGATCCACTCCTCCCTGGGGTTCATACGTGAGACGCGATTGCCCGTCGCGGGATCCTTGATATAACGCATCCGGTTCCAGACCAGCTTGCCGATATAAAGCTCATTGTTCAGAAGCCCGGTCCCGCGCAGCCGATGGCCGCGGATCGCCGTGTCGTGCCAGAGCTTTCCGCGCGGGCCCATGATGCCCTCCGCGTTGAGAGAACGGGCGATGGCTGTCGGAGAGTGACCGTCGATGAGCTCAAGGAAAATGCGACGGACCACCTCCGCTTCGCCGTCATTGATGGTGCGCTCACCGGTGGCCGGAGTACCATCGGCGCTCAGACGCCGCACGATGTCATATCCATAGCTGATGTCGCCGCCCGCGAAACCGGCCTCGACCCGGCCACGCAAACCTCGCCGCGTCTTGGCGGCAAGATCCTTCAGGAACAATTGGTTCATCGTGCCCTTGAGGCCGACATGCAACTCGCTGATCTCGCCCTCCGCAAGGGTCACGATACGTACGCCATGAAAGCTGAGCCGTTTATAAAGCGTGGCGACATCGGCCTGATCACGGCTTAGCCGATCGAGCGCCTCGGCGATGATGAGATCGAATTTGCCGCCCGCTGCGGCCTCCAGCATGCTTTGCAGGCCGGGCCGGTGCATCGAGGCGCCCGAGATCGCCATATCCGCATAGTGCTGTGTGATCTGATAGCCTTCACCATAGCCTCGCTCAATGCACAGCCGCATCTGGTCTTCGATCGATGCTTCGCGTTGGTTCTGGCTCGAGTAGCGGGCATAAATGACAGCGCGGGTCATGAGTGGCTCCTGATACGCTTGAGGCTTTCGTTGTAGGCGCGCCCGGCTTCGATGGCGCGCGCATGGTTGTAGTGCTTCTCGGCTGTTGTGAAGCTCGTATGCCCCAGCAGCGGACCAGCAAAGCGAGCGTGCTCAGGCGATGCCCGTGCCAACGTCGTGGCAGCACCGTCCCGAAAGAAGTGCGGCGGGCACACGGATCCCTGTCATCCTTTCCGTCAGATCGCAGATACGACGACCCATATGGGAATAGCCCATAGGGCGGCCTGAGTCCGCAGACCAGAGCATCGCATGGGCCTCATCGCCACGGCGCAGCAGAAAAGGGCGCGATTCGGACAGGTAGTGGCGAAGCAGCCCTTCCAGCGGATCAGGGACCGTCGCGGTCCAGGTATTGCCGGTTTTAGTCATCTCTGGTGCAAGAGCGATCTCGATGGAATGCGCTGCAAGAAGCACCGAACGCCCCAGTTCCAGTCCTACAAATGCACGACGCCGGATCGGCAGCAGCGCAAGAAACGCAAGCATCGTGCCGTCGCGCAGCTTCTGCATGCGCTCAAGGGTCGATCCAGCATCCGCGTGTTGTCCGGTCAGATCAAGGCCCGCCTGCAGCAGAACGCTTCCTGAAAGAATGCGGCCCTGCTTCCGCTCGCCGTTCCTGTCCCGTGCCTGAGCAAAGTGAATAGAACGGATCCTGCGTAGCTTCCTGACACAGGTGTCACGGTCGACGGCAACAACGACGCGGATCAGCGTGTCGAGCCGCATGACCCGCGAATAGGCGGCATCGGCCTCCATCGAGCGCATCCAGGCCACCACGCGTTCCGGTGTGATCCGCAAAAGCGGAGGGTGCCCGAGCGCTACCGGATCGACTACCTTCAGCCAGGCAAGCCAGCGACCATAGCCGCCTCGTGCTGCGCAATGGTGCTGGCTCGAAGATGGGCAAAGGCCCCCACGTCATCCAGAGGATTGCCGCGTGCCTGCAGACCAAACCACATCTGCTGATCGGCCTCGGGCCATTCGTGTGGGTAGAGCTTGATACGCGTCATGACGTGCGAGCCTTGGCAAGAATGTCGGCATAGAGCTTGGTCGACGTGCCGGCCTCGAAGCCAACATAGGCGTTCAACTTCGAACTGGTAGAGGAATGCCCCAGCAAGCGGCGGACCACTTCATAGCTGCCTGGCCGTTCGGCCAGAACGATCTTCGCTGCAAGGTGCCGGTGCAGATGCGTGTTGAAGTCGATACCGATCTCGCGGCGAATCCTGCTGCTGATCTTCATTGACATCCATCCGTACGAAGCAGTCATTCGAACTGAGGGTTTGCTTGGTGTGCGCTCCCAAAGTGGAAACTCTCCAACTGCTGCATCTATTCTGATCAAAAGGCAGCGTCATCGCCTCCGCAATCGCTTGGAAAGAGGGCATGTCGTGACGCTCGCAAGGCTGGCGCGCGACGAAGGCATTCGAACTAGATCACGGAGAAATCCGTGGCTAGCATGCTTTGGAGCATTCACCATACCCATAGAGGAAGAAGTTTATGCCGTGGCTCGTCTTTCCCGTGAACGCCCTTGCTATTGGTAACATCACCGGCAGCAATACCTTTACAGTGAACTCCCTTCCATTAGTTGACGCCCTGACAACCGTCACGGGAGGCCCTCTTCCCGACGGTGCGACAATAGAATTCTTCGTCGATGACGGTGCCGTACATTATGACGATCTCGAGAATGGTCCGCATATCTTGACTGGGGAAGCCTTCACCACCGCCCGAGTCAGCCTAGCCGGCAACAAGGATTATGATTTTGTCGTGCGGCCTGAAAATCCGAACGAGGGCGTCATCGACATTGATAACCAGTATAATGGAGAGCTAGCCACGTTTAATGGACAGTATTTCATAAGCTCTTACCCCGACACAACGCCGGTTATCGGTACGTTCGGCGGGAATATCGTGCTGGGCAGCATGGATGGAGGCTTCCCGGATTCCGGGTCGATCACCTACACGCCGGACCCCACCGGTGCGCCTTATCGATTTTATCTCGACGCTGAAGTCGTGTGCTTCACGGCGGGAACCTTGATTGAAACTCCTGACGGGCCGCGCGCTGTTGAAACATTGAAAGTGGGCGATCTTGTCGCCACGATGGATAGCGGCCCGCAGCCGATCCGGTGGATTTCATCGCGCAGCACACGGCCGATCTTGCGACATGATCTCCTTCCGGTTCTCATTCCCGCTGGTGCGCTTGGCGCAGGATGTCCCGAGAGCGATCTTCGGGTATCTCCGCAACATCGTGTCGCCCTGAACTCACCTGCCATTTGCGCAAGCTTCGACACGGATGCGGTTCTGATCGCGGCCAAGAAGCTGGTTGGTCATAACGGAATACGGCAAGAGAGCCAGGGCAAGGTCGTCTATGTCCATTTTCTTCTGGACCGCCACGAACTGGTCTGGGCCAACGGCACTCTGACCGAGACGCTCCTGACCGGGCAGATGGCGCTCCGCGCGCTTGGGGCAGCACAACTGCGCGAAATCGCGCTCATTTTTCCGGAGATTGCTCAACCCACCCACGTGCCCCATCCTGCACGCCGCATTCTCGGGCGCGGCGAGTTTCAGAGGATACTCAAGCATTTTCCGAATGATAGGCTGGTTGGCAATCATTCGGATCGCCTTCTGTCCCACTAGATCCCTTAATCTGGATCTGTGCTACCCCGACTGGCCCTGGGTGCTGCGCAGCCTCCACTGCTCCGGTCTTGCACGACCGTCCGGCAATGGCTCGGAGCTACCTGCTGCGGGGCAAAACGACGGCAATTGGGCTAGGGTCGCGACTGGTTGTCCACCCAGCCGGGCCCGGCCCATTATCGACTATCGCATGCTGGTAATGCCGCACGACAGCATTCCTGAAGCAACCGCTCGACACGTCCCGCAGCATTTCTGGCTGAGGAGCGGCTGCGGCGCGCCCACTGCGGTCATTCTCTGCGCCGGCGCCATCCAGCCGATGACAGATTTTCGATGCAACTCGGCTTGCCAACGAGCTTAATTGAGGCTCTGGAAATGGCCTTGACCGTCGAAGAAGCAATTGAAGAACGTTGAGCCGCGCGTGCCGTCGAACCAACCCTGTGCCACATAGCGACTGCCCACCTTGAAAGACGGGTTCACCGTGAGATCGGCCGGCCGGACGTTGAAATGCGATGCCGCCTCCCCCCTGCAGAAGCGCGACATTTCCGATGTGGTCATGGCAAGCTTGGGTACGACAGGTTCCTGCACTGTGCGGCCCTGCCGCTGATGCGCATTCACTTGGCAGATGCCGCTTGCGCCGCCCTTGGTATATGAGACGGCAAGGCTGTGGTCGGGATTGACGTTGATCGACACGGTGATGTGGTCCCTGACCGCCTCGTAATAATTGGCGTTGAACCGGTGCAGCTTGGCCTCATTGCCGTTCAGGAAAACGGGGCCGCCCGCGTCGGAATGCACTTCGATGTGGCTCGGACAGGTTGCGTTGAAAAAGGGAACGTCGGCGAGGGCCGGGGTCGAAGTTCCAAACACAAGAAAAGCTGCCGTCATCAAGTGTTTCGTCATTCTTGGCTCCTGTGGAAAAGTGTTATATTCCAAGTTCATGGAAGTATCGTGCCAACATGATCTCCGTCCAATCTGTTGCAATATGCACTCCAAAGGACACCCAGAGATTACGCGTGACAAGAAACGCAAGTGTGAAGACCAGCCTCGCCACCCCGATCACACCGAAGCATTGCGCTACGTTCCAGTCGTATGTGGGCGGATGCGCGAGGCAGAAAACCAGCCAGCCCGAGACGATCCCGAGCGCTAGCGTCAGGCCTGCACCCACGCCAGTCCGGCTGCGCAGGAACGATGTCACGGCAAGCATGGGAAGTATGGCCAGTAACTCCTCCCCAAGCAGCGACGGAAGTGCCGAGAGCAGTTGCAGTATGAAATCGAACCCATCTTGGGATTGGATTTAAGCGAAGATGGAATTTGTCGCGGTCGGAACAATGTCGCTGATAACTAGCGCGGCCAGCAGCGTGAGAATGATTGCAAGCGCGGCAAAAGCCGGGATCGGGAACGCGTCCCGCAATCGAAGCGGGCGGAACAAACCAGTTCGTCCCGGGCCCGCAGAAACGGCCAGCGCGACAAGTGGCAGGACAGGAAAAAGGATGCCGGTTATGGCGGCGGGAACTCCCAAAACCACCGGGCCGCCAATCAACAAAGTAAGCCCAAAGGCAAGCCCGGCAAGAATCAGTCTCCAGCCAGTCGGTGCGATTGCGTCGTTTGCAGCGGGAGATTCTCAGCGTCGATCATCGGCTCCAACACCCCTGGAATCGGTGACGCATGCGGCGGCAGTAAGTCGGAACGCGAACAGGTCAACTGCGTGTGGTTCTTGTTGCACAAAGGGTCGTACTGAAATCTGGCATATCGCTGGTTGGATAGGTCAGTTGCGAACGGCTGCATCGTGCGATGTCAAATCGACCGCGGTTTTGTTCATCTCCAAGCGATCGACTGTCCGATCCAGGCTCCGCAGCACGATGCGGACATTCATTGAACCTGCTGATACCTTGTCCCGGACACAGACGAGGGTCAGATGGAAGCCGAAATCAAGAGCTTTTTCCTTGGCGATTTTCACGGTGAACCGCTTTGCCCATCTGATCCAAAGCACTTCGGCGGGATTCTGGATCTGGTGATCGGTGAAACTGGCTCGACAACTGGTGACAATTTTTCGGTTTTCGTCTGCACACCCTCATGGTTTTCCGCCAGCGTTCTGAAGGTCTATCCGACCGACCCGACGCACGAGGCTTTTTCCAAGCCTGCGTTCGGACGACACCATCCGTTCGTATCGATGTTTGACGAGAAAGAGGTTCGAGGAGTGATAGACAAGCTGCTGGGCAACGAGGCCCGCGGCGATTGGTCAAAACCAACCGCTCGTTTAGCGCGCAACCTTCCGTGGGAGTTTGAGGACTACCAAGGCTGACGGCCATTGGCAACTATGGGCTCCAAGCTGCCTGCGGCGTAGCGGCAAGTGGGTTTGACCTTGCCGTTCGGACCTCACCTTGTTCGGCAGGGTGAACCGGTCTTTCGTGGGCGATCACCATGCCGCCGTTATGCAAAACCGCACCTCCTGGAGCGGGCACCAGGACCTGCGGATTCATGTATACAGCGCGAGTGACATGAACCGGAGATCCATGAGAAGATCATGTGATGCCCGGCAGCTTCGGATTGCGCCGCGCCGGCGTTTGCCGGATGATCCGGTGTCATGGCCGAACCCTTTTCCTTCCGCAGAGACCCGGCGGTGCCGCCTTTTGATGACCTCCAGCCTGTCGCGGTGATGGATGCCGAATGCGCCCTGTGCAGTTGGGGCGCGCGAATGATCCATCGGCTCGACGGCACGGGAACAGTGCGCATCTGCCCGATCCAAAGTCCGCTGGGCACCGCGCTGCTGCGCCATTACGGGCTGGAGCGGGAGGACCCCTCAAGCTGGCTGTTCATCGACGGCGGGGTGGCCTATGTCGATTGCGACGCTGTGCTTCAGGCCAGCCGCAGCTTGGGCGGATGGATCCGGCTAGCCGGCGTGTTGCGGGTTTTCCCCCGGCCGGTGCGCAACTGGTTCTACCGTCGCCTCGCGCGCAACCGCTATGCGCTGTTCGGTCGCGCCGACATGTGCGCCTTGCCGGACCCGGCCTTCCAGCGTCGGCTGCTGCGGTGAAGATCCTGATCCTCGAATGCCATGGCGGCTTCGGCGGACGCTTCGCTCGGAGTTGGTCCGCGATAGGCATGAGGTTATAATTGCAGGGCGCGGCTTAACCTAGGCGCAGGCTCTGGCGGACCGACTGGACTGCGAAGCGATACTGATGTCCAAGATGGCAGCTTCCGCTTCTACGTGAATATCCTGGCGCTTGATGTGAACGGCCAAGGTTCGGAGGCAAGCGCCCGGCCCATACCGGACTTTTGGGCCCCGCGAATGCTGCAGGGTGACCTCTGCAAAGCCACCGCTCGACCGCGGACTCTATCCGCTTTTTGGCAAAGGCGAATGGGGAATGACACCGTTCGGTGCTCGTACCTCGGGAGCGTTCACTTCCGAACAAGCGCCGGTATTCAGAAGCGATAGCTTGCACCAAAAATCGGACCGTTGAGTTGCAAGTCGTAGGGCAGGCCTTGGTATTCACGATCAACTGACAAGTTGCGCCACCCGCCGCTCAGTGTCCAATTCGTGCCGACACTATAGCTGGCCAGCGCCACGACCTGCCAGGTGTCGTCCGAAGCCTCGCCGATGCCGAAGCCGCCGCCGTCGATCCAAAGGCTGGCCTGCCAGCGGCCGTCCTCACCATAGGATATCCGCGTCGCAACAAGCGGATCGATCCAGGTATCGGAAAGTGAAGAGCGGTAATCCCGCAGGGCAGTGCCCCGGAATGCAAGGTCGATATTGGCAGACATCAGCCTTGCGCCGCCCCCCAGATCGACTCTCAGCCCATCCCGATCCACGACATTGTAAAGGCCGTATCCCGCGGCCGAGGTCAGCTTTATCCCCGTCGACACTTCCGAGAACAGCACCTGCCGGGGCATCTGATTTCCAAGCGTAAGGTCGAGGTGGAGGAAATCCCCAACCAACGACCAGGGCCCGCTTTGCGCGCTGATTGTACCCATGATCCCGGCATCCAGCGCATCGACCGCGTCGGCGCGGCCAAGCTCGGTTGTCACCGCGCCGAAACGGGTGTCGAGCGTGGTCGTGGTCTCTGGAAGCCAAAGATAAGCGGATGCCGAGACCTGCCAGCCTTCCTGAGAGGCCGCAGGTGTTGCGCAAAGCGCTGCGCCGACAAGCAGCGGAAGGGCTTGAGACCGCTTCATGGGGGAATTCCTCGGGGCATATCGGAAGAGAAGTCGCGGCACATGGGCCAAGAGGCGGCCGTCTGGCCGCCCCCCGCAAGGCGCGTGTCAGCCGACGACCTCGATGGTGGGCGCCTTCCACTGACCATCAAGAGCTTCGGGCTTGGGCAAGTATAGCCGCATGACGGCGTAGAACCCCTCGGCTGGCGCGGGCAGCCAGCTCGCCTCTTGCTCGGCGCCGGGGCTTTCGGCCTGAAGGTGGAGGACGATGCCGCCGGTTTCGTCCCGTTTCAGCCCCGGCAGCATCGGCGAATTGATCAGGTAGCGGTCGATCGGGTTATCGACCAGCAACTGCCGCGCCATGTCATACATCGTGATCGACCAGAAGGCGGCCACCGGCGGCAGGGCATCCGCCGCGAAGCGCAAGGCATAGCGATGCGCCTTGCCGTCAAGCGGCTTGCCCGCCGCGTCGAGATTATAGATGACGTAAAGCGCCTCCTGTGCGGTATTGCCATAGATGCCACCCTGCGCGGCAGCGGCGCGGTCCATGTAGCGGCCCTTCATGAACTCGGGCGTTCCGAACAGCTTGGCGGAATCCGTGAGATGCGCGACCTCGGCGCGGATCTCCTGCTCGGTCGGCCGGACAAGGTCGCGCATCCGGGCCACCTGATCCGCATTCAGGCTGGCGGGGGGCCAGGCCGTCCCCGCTTGCAGCCCGAGCGTGGCGAAGCTGTCGCGCAGGGGTCCCTCCCATTCGAGGGGCGGGGCGAACTGCAGCAGGAAAGTCGCAAGCGGCCAGAAGTCGGTCAGCATCCGGTCGTCGTCGATCACCGGCCAGTCGATGGCAGGTGCCGGAGCCGGGGCAGGCGTGCCCGCAAAGGCCGACAAAGACTGCGCCTTGTAGCCCGCCTGAACCGCTTCGACCTTGCCGATGTCGTCGGGCGCAAAAAGCTGCGTGCGGATGACCACAAGACCCAGATCAGTCGGTATCCGGACCACACGCTTGATCCCGGCGGGTGCTTCCCCTTGCCAACCCGGCCCCGCAATCATGAAATCTCCGCCGCCATTGCCATCCACCCGCGTGCCCAGATAATCGACATTGTGGGTATAGAGATCGACGATTTGGGCCGAGTAGTAACGATCCGCCTCGATGGCGGGCAGGGACAGGACCAGCGGTTCGGCGCGCAGGTCCATGACCATGAAGGAATAGGGTGTGTCAGAGTTGGGCGTGATGATCGCCGTGTCCTGCGGCGTATAGACCCGGGCGATGCTGCTTAGCGTGTTGAGCGGCCCCTTGTACTGCTTGCCCCCCGGTTCCAGCGCGTATTGGTATAGGGTGAGGTAGTTCTTCACCATCGGGTAGGTGTAAAGAAACGCCTCATGCGTCAATGCACCTTGATCCTGCGCATACATCGGCAGGCCCGGCAGCACCGCCGCCGCGACGCTCATCTGAAGCAGGGTTCGACGGTTCATTGCACTTCCTCCGGTTCCGGAAAGACCCAGCTGCCATCAAGAACGCTGGCATCGGGGCGATAGAGCCGTACCATCCAGTTCCAGCCCTCTGGCGTCGGCAGGCAGTTCACGACCGCCTTGTCGCATCCGCCGAATTGGACCGTTACGCTGCCATCGCTATCGGGCGTCGCGGTCAGGTTGTTGAGCGTATAGGCGTTCTGGGTGTTCGCTACGTAATAGCCGTCGGCATTGTAGATGGAGATCGACCAGAAGCCTTGGACCGGTACCTTGCCGACCTTGACGCGGTAGACGGTCTTGCCGTCGTTCTTCGCCACCTGCCGGTTGAGGTAGAGCGCCTCGGTTTCCGGGTTGCCGCCCCATCCCATGGCCGAGCCGATCACATGGCGAACGGGGTCAACCTGATCCTTTGCCCCGAACATATGCCGCGTGTCGGGCAAAAGCGCGGCAAGATCGATCAGCGCCTGACGCGTCCGGTCCTGCGTGGAATTGTCCCAGTCGGGCACCTCGAACGACCCGGGGCTGGTTTGCGAAACCTTGATCCCGTCTTGAAGCTTATGGACCGTCGCAAGATCCTCTGCATCCTCGGGGTTCACCAATGTGCGGATGGCAACCGCCACATAGCGTGTCCCGATCGCCGCGCGCGTCAATTCAAGCGTACCACCTCCATAGTGAACGCCATGGGTATAATGGTCCTCGTCGATGATCTGGACTGAGAGGAAGCGCGTGCCGGGATCAGGCAGCGTCAGCGTTACCGTCCCGGCATCCAGATCGAAGATGCCGCTGGAATATAGCGTGTCCCGGTTGAGCCGGATCACCGTCTGCGCGGCAACATCGGCCATCACCCGATCATGGCCAATGACACCCAAACCATTCCGCGCGGAGATGCTGCCGAAGTAAAGATCGCTTTCAGCCCGAGCAAAATTGTCCGTGCTCACCGGCACGGGTTCAGCCTGTGCCAGTCCCGGTGCGATCAAGAGCGCCGTACCAAGAGCATATGCGATAACGGGGAAGCTACGGGACATTGCGGTCCTTTCAATTGCATATCGCGGTGACGCTTTGGTCATCCGCAAAATTGAGGCAGCGAGGCGTCGTGTATGACGAAAGCCCGACTGTCCGATGGATCAAAGGCATGGCGACCCTCATGTGAGGGAGGCAGGAAAATTATATCATTGGCAATACGGGCCACCGTATCTGTCGATTCGAGGGATTGATAGTCCACCGGAAAATCTCAAACTGTCCCAATCGACACAGTTCAGCGAAAAATAACTCGTGCCCATAACAAGAGCAGAAGCCGAGACGATCATCCTTCAGAGCGGGTGGCTCGCCCTGCAACCGTCCACGTTTCAGAAGACGGTTCTGTCGCGTAGCCTGCTTCAAAACTGGGATGTGGGCGAGGTCATCTACCACGCCGGGGATCCTCCGGGTGGAATCTACGGTCTTGTGCACGGATCGCTTGCCGTAAGTATGGCCGCGCCGAATGAAGCGCCCCGATTTGTCCAATTCGGGATAGCGGGTGCATGGGCCGGTGAAGGGCCATTCCTGACAGGGGAACCGCGGCGCGTCGAGATGCGCGCGATTACCCGTTGCACCCTCTTCCATCTACCGCTCGATGTAATGCAGCAGATGGCAGCCTCCAACCCGGATGCGATCCGTCGCTTCGCCCATATCACGGTGCTGCATTTCGACGTGCTGACCCGAGTTATCGACGATTTGCTGATCCCGAACACGATGCGACGGATTGCCTCGGTGCTGCATCGCGCCAGCTGGCTACAGTCCCGCAGCATTCCGATCAGTCAGGAAGCCCTCGGCGGCATGGCCAACGCCTCACGCAAGCAGGTCAACGCCGCATTGGCAAAGTTCGCGCAGGCGGGATGGATCACGACATCCTATCGCACCATCGAGGTCACTGATGGCGGTGCATTGCTACGGTTCGCACGAAACGATTAAGTCCAGAGTTGCTCCCAGAATTCCGCCGATTTGTGAGCTCTGCGATTGCAATTCCATCCTCGGACAGCCCCATTGGGTCCGGCTGCATTCGGTTGCAGCCGAGGCAGATCATGCGCAACCCGGAGTAAATCGATAGTCGGCCCCTAACGGACGTCTTATCCTGCTAATGCCGCACGACAGCATTTCCCGAAGCAGCCGCTCGACACGTCCCGCAGCATTTCGCGCTGAGGAGCGGTTGGGGTGCGGGCAAAGCTGCCGTTTCTGTCAGAGGCTTGATGGTTGCCCTAGTGATGTATGGTCTCTATATGCTGCGCCTGGGCCGGTGGAATAGCCGTCGCTCGTTCCAAGAGGACTGGATGTCAGAGCTTGTGAGATAAGGCTCTCTGGGTTTCAGAGAGCTGGGTGAATTCCGAACCACCGGGTGCAGTGCACTTGCGGTGTTTTTTCACATATTCTCACGAGACATCCATGAATATCTCACGAACTGAACAACGTGTTCTGCACGTTCTGGCCCTTGGTGGCCGTATTCACCACGAGCGGACCGATGGTGCAAAAATCACTGCCATCACTTGCGTCACGCGTGAAGGAACGGTGCTGTCCGACTGCACTCTGAGCGTCTTCAGCCGTCTGCGCAAAAGGCGCCTGATCGAATCCCGTTCCGGCAGCCCCTATCGCATCTCGAAACGGGGCCGGCTTTCCGTTCGCGCTCAGCTCGACAATCAGGGCTGATGACAAAGGCAGTCGGGCTGCATCGAAATGCCGATGCAGCCCGCGAACGTACGATCAGCATCCGATCAAAAGGACAAGTCATGGATATACCACGCATTTTCAGCATCAGCGAAAGCACGCATCGCATTCACAATCCCTTCACCCCGGAGAAGTACGACACCCTCGGCAGGGTGCTTCGTCTGGAGCCGGGAACCAGCGTGCTCGATCTCGGCAGCGGTTCGGGGGAGATGCTTTGTACTTGGGCCCGCGATTTCGGGATCACGGGCACCGGCATCGACATGAGCAAACTGTTCTCCGAACAGGCAAAACGCCGCGCCGAAGAACTTGACGTCACTGGTCAGGTGAGTTTCATCCACGATGACGCGGCTGGTTATGTCGCAGAGGAGAAAGTCGGTGTGGCAGCCTGTGTCGGCGCCACATGGATCGGCGGAGGTGTTGCCGGTACCATCGAACTGCTGTCGAAGAGTCTCGCGTCCAATGGGATGATCCTCATTGGCGAGCCCTACTGGCGGAAACAGCCGCCAAGCGAAGAAGTCATCAAAGGTTGCGGGGCCGGTACCCTGTCAGACTTTCTGACACTTCCCGAACTGCTCGGGTCCTTCGCGGAGCTTGGCTACGACATCGTGGAGATGGTTCTGGCCGACCGGGAAGGCTGGGACAGGTACGAGGCCGCGAAATGGCTCAACATGCGCCGCTGGCTCGAAGAAAACCCCGATGATGACTTTGCGCCAGAAGTTCGGAAACAGTTGTCGTCAGCACCCGCGCGATACGCATCATACACGCGTGAATATGTGGGCTGGGGCGTGTTCGCGCTGATGGACCGAAAACGTCATTGACAGAGCAGGATCGAGCGGCCCCCGGTCGCTTGATCCTTGACCGAATATCCACGACTGCCTAGGGGGTTTGCGGCGCAGTGTGAGGTATCTTTATGACGTGGACCTTGGCCATCGGAGAACGGTGCTATTCCAGCTGGAGCCTGCGCGGTTGGCTGTTGTTTGACGCGTTCGGCATTCCGGTCAATACTGTCTCCGCACCCCTATACAGCGATGGCTTCGCTCGTGTGCTTGCGGACTTCGCACCCGCCAGAACGGTTCCTGCGGCCAAGCTAGGTGATACGGTCATTTGGGACAGCCTCGCCTTGGCCGAGGAACTTGCCGATCGCTACCCAGACGCTGGTCATTGGCCTGCGGACCCGGCCCGCCGAGCTGCGGCAAGGTCCATGGCGGCCGAGATGCATTCCGGGTTTACGGCCTTGCGATCTTATTGCTCCATGAACCTTCGGACAGCCTTTCGCGACGTGCCCGTACCAGATGACGTACGAACAGATTTGAATCGTATCGAAAGGCTTTGGTCACAGGCCGATGGATGGCTGTTCGGTGATTATTCCGTCGCGGATGCCTTCTTCGCGCCCGTGGCGATGCGGATTGCAGGCCATGACCTGTACGTCGGTCCTAACGCCCGCGCCTACGTGCATAAGCATCTTGCGCATTCTTCGTTGCGGCGCTGGATGGAAATTGGCCGGGCGGTAGATCCTGTTCTGGACGCCTATACTCGGGATTGGACAGAGACGGCATGGCCGACCACCACCACGAAAGACTAGCTCTCCAGAACCGTCGGTGAGTGCGATGCGCGGTAGCCCCCGAAGCTTGCCGCTATGTCTTGACTGTCGGCTTCGGGCTCATATTCGGGTCGCTCCCCGTCAGGCCCGGTCCCATTAATCCGGGTTTCTTCTAGCAAGGATCGGGGCAACACAATATAACCCCCGCGTCTCGGGGCCCAAGTCTGATCCGTGACGATCAATATCCACCCCGCGCCGCCACCGTTGCCAGTATTCCCGAGACCGGCGCGACGATGATGAGCACGAGCCACCAGACCAGCAGCTTCAAGCGCCCACGCCCGAGGAAATCCATTTCGGTGATGTTGTTGGCGCGAAAAAGGTCGTCGCTGCGAAAGAACAACTTGGCGAAGACCATAACCAGGCCCGCGATTGCGGCAAAGAACACCATCATCAGAGCCGTAGAGAGCATCATTCGCTTCTCTCCCAGAGGTGTTCACGCAGCATGATTTCAACAGACCTGGCGTTTCGGCGCAAGGCGACGAGATATGAGCGTCCTATCTCACGCGGCCGCGGAGCAAGGCCTGAACCCAGTCCGGACGTCCTCCCGCCTCGGCCATCCGGATCATCCGTGCGGGATCGTAGGGCACCTGATGGTGAGAGGTCGCCCAGCCAGCCGCGGTCCTTCTGACAGTTGCATAGCTGGCTGTGCAAGTGCCGGTTTCCATGACATGCGCGAAGGGTGTCTGGTCATCATAGGCCGGACAGCCGACGCTGCCCGGATTCAGGATCGAGCACGTCCCGATATCGACCCGTCGGGGAATGTGGGTATGGCCACAAAGAAAGAGGCTGGCTGATCCTTGCAGTTCCGCCGCGATCGACGCCTCGTTTTGCAAAACGGCATGACCAACAGGCAGAACCGTTTCCAGCCAGTAGGTCGTATCGCTTCTGGGCGTGCCGTGGCAGAGAAAAATGCCATCCTGAAGTGTCAGGACCGGCGGGAGGCCCCGGAGCCATTCCAGATGGGCAGGCCGCAACTGGGCATGAGCCGCACGATCTGAGATGCCCATCTCGCCAGGCTCCAACTCTACCAGTTGGCGATCATGGTTGCCGCGAATGCAGATGCAATCGCCATCCATCAGCACATCGGCAGTCTCGGCGGCCGCAAGCGGACCGCTTAGGTGGTCACCGAGGTTAACAATCCTGTGGATGCCCTGCGTCTGGATGTCCTCCAGCACGGCCCGGAGGGCATCCACGTTGCCATGGATGTCGCTGATGACCGCCAGTGTGCCCTGCATGAGGCTTCCCAAATTTTTTCGTTGCAGGCCATCATCCAGCTTTGGCAACCGGAAAATCAAGGTTCGTGAGACAGATAACAGGAGTCATGGGACAAAACGGACGCTGCGTCTGGTAAAACGGTCATCGCGTGCGGCGGGCCTCTTCATGTCTACCCTCGTCCCGCTCTAAGGGTCTACGGCCGGGCAGGCTTCGTCTATCCGCGCGCGCTTGCCCTGTTGCGAACTGTCCCCCCCCCGATGGTGCAACGGCCGTGCACCAAGTCCTCCACCATCAGGCCTTCGAGTGAAAGCATAATCTTGTCGTCACTGGTGGCACCCGGTGAGATTGGCAGATGAAAGGTGCGGCCGTATTTCTTCATGGAGACGCGATAGCACAGATCGCTAAGTGGCGGCTATTGGCTCTGAGCATCGATCTGGCTTTCCGAACCCGCGAACGGTGTAGACCGGGCCAGCCATGGCACCGATGCGGACATTGCCGTCGTTGACCGCCCAACACACCCGGCCTATCATCCGCCGGTCTGAAACAGGTTAGGCTCGGGAAGGTTGGCCCGGCCCCCGCTCTGCGGGTCCTTCCGTTGCAAGCCAACGGCCCAAGACTATCAAGGCGTCTGCGCGGTGCAGGTGCCGATAGAAAGGGTATGGCATGAAACCCAGGATTTCCGTTCTGACACTCGGCGTCGCCGATCTCGAGCAATCGCTTTCCTTCTACCGTGACGGCCTCGGGTTGCCCACGCAAGGCGTCGTCGGGAAAGAGTTTGAGCATGGCGCGGTGGCGTTCTTCGATCTTTCCGGCGGGCTGAAACTTGCGCTCTGGGCGCAGGCCGACATTGCCCATGATACCGGATTGCCGAAGCAGCCGGTCAGTCCGACCGCCTTCACCATTGGTCACAACGTCATGCGGCGGGAAGAGGTTGATCGGATCATGGAGGCTGCAGAACGTGCAGGGGCAGAGGTCGTCAAGGTCGCGCAGAATACGTTTTACGGAGGCTACGCGGGCTATTTCCGCGATCCCAACGGGCATCTGTGGGAAATCGTCTGGAACCCGGAACTGCTTCCCGCGGAAGATTGAGCAATCCCCGAAGACCACCGGCTTCAGCTAAGGCCAGTACATGCCGCGGTACTGCAACCGCCAAGTTTGCTCGGTGCAGCCCTCCTGCTGCTGGAACAGGAGGACCTGGCCTTTACCAGCCGCTGGACCATGACAAATGCCACATTGACGCATGTGTCGCAGCGGTCACCCAGCCATAGTGAAGGAAATCCTTGATGAAACGGCAGGGATGCGGGACAGACCGGATCTTTTGCACCTGAAGCGACGACCTTGCTTGACGCCGCTTTCCCTATCAGGTGCAGGAAGAAACCGATAAGGCGATCAACTTGAGCAACCTGCCTGACGAGCAGCATGTCTCGGGTGCCGGAACCAACTATTCCCACAATCCTGGCCGCGAGCTCCAGGCGACCCTGCGTGACCGCTTCTAATGAAAATCTGGCATGGGGGTGGTGTTCTTGCCGCTTCCGTTCTTTCCAAATGGAAACACTCAACATCTGGTTCTCGGCACTCGCTTGCGCTAGGAGGGTGCAAACAATACCGCCCTGCGAAGGACTATCGCCATGCTTCAAGCCAGCACGCGGCTTTCTCATCCCGAAGCCATCGAGGCGATGCACCGCTTCCAGCAGGACCATCCCGAATTCATCACCGTCGAAAGCGAGACTGGCCCTTGGAGCATGGTCATCCCGGCGGGGCGCTTCTTCGTGCAGATCGAGGCCGATCACCTGTCGGTTCTGGCCGAGGGGGTGGACGCGATTGGCCTCAGCTATCTGAAGCTGATCTTCGTCGACCATATCCGCGAATATCTAGAAGAAGAGATTGAATTCGCTTGGACCGGTGACGAAACCGATACCAAGGTCCCGCCGTTTTTCCGCCAGATCACTGTGGTCTGGTCGAAACAATTGACCCGGTCGATGCAGCGCGTGCGCTTTGCCGTCCCGGATCTGGAAAACCTGCAGCATACGGAATTGCATGTCCGCCTGCTATTGCCGCCCAAGGGACGTACGCCAGTCTGGCCTTGGATGACCGCCAGCGGCGGCATGGCATGGCCTCAGGGCGAGGATGCGCTGATGGCCCGGATCTATACGCTGCGCAGCGTGGACCTTGCTGCAGGTGAGATCGAGATCGATTTCGTGCTGCATCCCTGCGACGCGCCCTCTGCCGCGAATTGGTCGACGCTCTGCCAGCCCGGAGATATCGCCGGGATGCTGGGACCGGCGGGTCAGATCCCGAGATCAAGCGGCCGCCTGCTCATGCTGGGTGATGAGACGGCCTTGCCCGCCATCGCGCGTGCCTGCGAGGTGCTGCCCATCGGGGCCGATTGCGAAATTCTGGTCGAGGTCGACGGGCCCGAGGACGAGATGGATCTCGGCTGGCCGGTGAGTTGGCTGCACCGCAATGGCGCGACCCCCGGCACGACCAGCCTCTTGGCCGATGCGGTGAAGGCGCGGGAACCTTCGGACGATCTCTATCTTTGGGCCGCTGCGGAATTCAGCGCCTTCAAGGAAATCCGCAGGCATGTCCGCTCCGTCTGGAACCTCCCACGCGAGCAGCACAGCGTGGTGGCCTATTGGCGCTATGGCACGCAGGGCGTACTGCCCGAGGAGCCGCATCACAAGAAGAAAGCCTGAGTTCTTCTGCGGGGGCACGCAATGTGACACCCAGGTTGAGATGGGCTTAGCTCGACGAATAACGATGCTTCCGCAGTCGCTCGTAACGTTTTCAGCGCCCGGTTAACGCAATACAGCAGCGCGGAGTTGGTGAGACAACTGTCCGCTAAGGAGCCCGCTTATTTCGCGGCGTTCTCAAACCGTGAGAGGTGCCGCGCGTTGCGCTAATGCTGGCTCAGGGCTTCGAGCGGCATGCTGCGACACGGCAACCTGCAGGTTGGGCGCCCTCAGCCGATCCGCCGCTCACGAAGGCGTGGCCCCGGCCCATTGTCGACATTCGACCGATCACAATGCTGAGTGGCGGCATCCAATACAGCAGACGTTCAGGTGCAGCGCAGCGAAACGATGAGATGGTTGCTTCCTCCATCTGGCCACTGAACAAGTTCGTACCCACGAAGTACTCGGGCAATGAGCAACAGTTTTGAGAACACGCTTCGCTATTGGCGTTCCTCACTCGCTGACGGCGCACTTGGTGAAGGAAAATTCGCTCAATCAGATCGAAAGCGGTTTCTGGATGTTCCCTCGGAGACCTTGAAGTCAGGTGTTCTGCCCCGCGAGACCGTGGAACTACTGTTTCGTGACCAAGCATCTGCCCGGACAGTAGGCGTTCGTATTTGGCCTTTGGTCATGGCTCGAAAGACATCTCACGGAGCTGCGCGATCTGGCGGCCTACCGGAAATCGTGGCGCCCGTTGTGAGCGAGGCGACCGTCGATCGGGAAGGGCTAATTACGCCCACGCGTAATGCCTTGGCGCGAGACCTCCTAACCCCACTCCCGTCTGGTGAGTTTGCGATCGGATCGGTTGATGCTCTTGACGACTTCCTCACCGAGACCCCTCTTCCCGAAATGTCCAGCGATGCGGCATGGCAAGCCTACCTCGGACACTGCCGCAAGATGGTGGACGCTGTTTCCCAAGGCTGGCCACGGGGTGATGTTGACTACAAACCCCTCGGTTCAGGCTTTCTTGAACTCGGCGATGACGCTAACGCGACGGTTCGAGGCATTCTCGATCTGTACGACAGAATTCTGGCGGATGGGCCGGATGCAGCGCTGCTTAGGCAGATTGCAATTCCTCAACCTCGTTCAAGCACACCCGACCATCGAGTTGAACAGGAGTTATTCCGGCGGCTTGGTCACTCCAATCCCAACTTCCCTCTTGCCGAACATCAGAGGCAGGTTCTGTCGTGGCTGGATGTGTCATCGCCTGGCGAGGTAATTGCGGTGAACGGTCCACCCGGGACCGGCAAGACAACCATGCTCTTGTCCGCAGTTGCCGGGTTGTGGGTACGCGCGGCGCTAGATGGTGGGGATCCACCGGTAATCGTGGCCGCTTCGTCGAACAATCAGGCCGTGACAAATATTATCGACGCGTTCGGTAAGGATTTTGCCAGGGGTGACGGACCTTTCGCGGGCCGCTGGCTGCCTGAAATAGATAGTTTCGGCATTTTTCTCGCGTCCAACGCTCGGCGGATGGAAGCTGCGCGTCGTTACCAGACGGAACTTTTCCAGTCCGAGCGCGAGACTGTTGCATATGTCCAACGTGCAAAAGAGGCATACCTTGGCGCTGCCAAAGCAGCCTTGCCTGAGCTGGACACCACGGATCTGACCTCAGCTGTCGCGGCTTTGAAAAGCAGGATGGTGATTGAAGCTGAGAAACTGAGCCAAATTGATCGTGCAACCAGCGCCGTCCATGCCGCGAGAATCGCCCAAGATACGGGACTAGGATCTGACCCATCCGCTGCCGAATCCAAAGCTGCCGAAAACATGGAAATCCGCACTGCAGCATTGGCAAACCTACAGACCGCGCGGGCGGCTTTAGATCGGCATCTTGCCTCAGAGTCCTCCCTCGTCTCGATGGTCAGCGTCTTTGCGGCGGCAAAGGAAAAGCGGGCATTGCGTGCTCGTCTGGCCCTCGGTGATCTCGTGCCCGGTCTGGAGGACACCAAACGCGTTGCAGAGATTGAACAGCGAATTCACAGCGATCTTCGCGACGCCGCGAAAGCCAAGCAAGATGCGGAGCAGGAGGTAGCACGCGTAAAAGCACTGCGCCAAGCATTAGCCGACGCGGAAAAGCAATGGTCGAATGCTGTGGCGACCTTGGGTGGTTCTCAAGATTGGGAAGAACTAGAGCGGCAAGCCGACCTGGGCATTCGGTTTCATCTGTTCCTTTTGGCCACCCATTATTGGGAAGGACGGTGGCTTCTGGAAATGGAGGCCGACCTTGCCGCGATCGTCGCGTCCCACAACAAGAGCGGCAAGGCAACGGTGATACCCCGTTGGCACCGGCGTATGATGTTGACACCTTGCGCGGTGGCGACGTTCGCCAGCCTGCCTGGAAAGATGACTTACAGCCGCCGCGACGGTGGAAAATGGGCGACCGAATACCTCTTCGACTTTATCGACCTACTGATCGTCGATGAGGCCGGCCAAGTCCTTCCCGAAGTTGCTGGGGCCTCATTCGCACTTGCAAAACGCGCTCTCGCTATTGGTGACACGCAGCAGATCGAGCCGATTTCGTCCGTACCCCGCCCAGTGGACGCAGGTAACCTGCGAAGCACTGAACTACTCGCGAGCGACGCGACCATCGAGACCCTGACCCAACGCGGCATCTGTTCGACAAGCGGCAGTGCCATGCGCCTCGCACAGCAAGCCTGTCTCATTTCGCCATATCCTGATCTCGAGAAAGGGCTATACCTGTTCGAGCATCGGCGTTGCTACGATGAGATCATCAGCTTCAGCAACGCACTATGCTATAAGGGCAAGCTGCGGCCCCTGCGCGGAAAGGCGCCCTCAGGGGCGATCCTGCCTGCTCTTGGCTACCTTCACATCGATGGCAGGGCCTTTTCATCGGGAAGCAGCCGTATCAACCCCTTCGAGGCTCAAACCATCGCAGCATGGTTGGATGCCAAGAGAGTCGACCTCGAGACGCATTACCAAAAACCGCTGGAACAGGTGGTCGGCATCGTGACCCCCTTCGGGCGGCAGGTGCGCGAAATTCGTGACGCATGCGCAGCTCGGAGAATCTCGGTTGAGGGTCGAGGAGGCATGACGATCGGGACCGTTCACGCATTGCAAGGTGCTGAGCGTCCCGTCATAATTTTTTCACCGGTCTACTCGAAACATGCAGATGGGGGCTTTATCGACGCCTCGCCCAGCATGCTCAACGTCACCGTCTCCCGTGCGAAGGACAGCTGTCTCGTTTTCGGCGACATGGACAACTTCGGAGCCGCAAAAAGCGGAACCCCCCGCGCGATACTGAGTGATTTTTTGTTCACATCGGAGGAAAACGCGCTCGAGTTCCTCGCCGAACCACGCGCAGACCTGAAGCAAGATACGGGGCAAATCGCAATGCTGCGTGATGCCGCAGGACATGACGCTTTCCTCCTTGACGCACTCGCAAGTGGTGGGCGCCGCTACACGGTCGTCAGCCCGTGGGTGATCGCAAGCACGATGGAAAGGGTAGGCCTACTTGCAGCATTCGAGAAGGCGGTTCATCGCGGTGCAGAGATAGATGTATTTGCTGATCCGCTGCTTAACACTGGACCGGCATCTGGGGGGCTAAACCAGATGGAGGCCGTGGAACGGGCGTTTTCCCGCATTGGAGTAAAACTGCACAAGTTACCGAAACTGCACAGTAAAATAGTAGCCGTTGATTCTGATGTGCTGAGCATAGGATCTTACAATTGGCTCAGCGCTGATCGGCACGGCCAGTATGCACGCCACGAAACTTCGTTCGTCTATCGCGGTCAGCACCTCGAGAGTGAAATCCGAACAATCATTGAAAGCCTTGGGGGAAGAGAGACCTGATTATGTTCCGATTGTTTTCGGCTGATAGCTCCGCCCGAAGCCGGGGATATCCGCACAAAACCACGGAAATAATGCTGCGCGAGTTGAGGTGCCACTATGAACCAGGTGATGTGGGTTCTCGGATGGGCGTGAAGGAGGATAGGAAAACCGGAACCGCGCTGCCGCACGCAGATCTCGCCACTCAATGTTGTCACGAACTGTTCCGCAAAACTTTCAAAAAGGTCTGCCAACATCCGTGTTCCGATCGGTCTGCTCTGCTCGTGCTAATACACTATGCTAAGGCGGTTATCAGAAATGCTGTCCCGAGCAGGTGCGTTTCGCCGTCCAAGGCGACGACCAGAGCCGCACTCGCACCATCCGTTCCCGAAGCTAGCCTCAATCAATAGACAGGAGGCTTCCATGAAGAGGAGAGAGAGAAAGCTCGCTGCGCCAGCGGATGATCGAAGAAATGCGGGCATTGTTGACAAGCTGAGGGCAGACAATGCTCTCAGCCTGTCTCTGGTGGCCAAAGATGCGGCGATATCATCGCCTATCTAGCCGGTTCGAATCCCCGGATCGGCACGGTGTTCGGGTGGGGTCTGATCGGTCCTCTTGCCGTTCCACCCTCACGGCACTTGATCGGCAGCACTCACAGGGCCGGGGCGCTCCTTCGATTGCGGACAAGCTGAAGGGGCAGCATTGGTCGGAGAGATCCGATACTAAGGCCGGTTTGGCTTCAGTGTCGTTCAATCCTGTTCGTCCGGGACGTATCGATAGATGCCGGAGAACCGACAGGCGAACTGACCCGGCTCACCGCACTCGGCCTGAAGTACCAAGAGTGACGCAAGACCTATGCTCGACCACCTCGAGAAAAGGCTTCCCGCAAGTGAGACCGCGCATCCGCCTTATTCGGGATAGATTTCAATCCCGTCCGGCACGGTCTTGTGGAAAAGCACCATCACGATAGGGTTACCAGGCTCGGTCATTGCATCGCTGCGAAGGCCCGCCACCTCGCCGGATACCGCGCAGGTATATTCTGCGACAACCTCGCCGAAACTGTCGCGCTGGATCGCAACTTTCTGTCCGGCTTCGACCTTGTCGTTGAGCTTCACCAGATGCTCGACGATCCCGCCCTCGGTCGCGAGGACCGGGAACCCGCTATTGCCGATAAACACGTTCATGCCTTCTGCGGTGCGGCCCATCGGTCCGGGAAGGATACCGTGATGCTTGAGGACGTTCATCGTCCCCTCCACGAACAGCGCGATCATCTCGTGGTCAAGGATGCGCGCGGCGCCGATCTCGGGCGCGAAGGCGGGAATACCTGCGTCGACGAAGGCGTTGTGCAGGACCGTCGGATAGGCGACCTTGGGCATGTCGAGGATCTGGCTGACGGGATAAAGGTCCAACATCGCCTTGACCTCGGGTCGGCTCGTCTCGCCGATATTGAAGGCCGAGACATCGAAGCCGGTCGTCCCGGTATGGAAATCGATCGCGGCATCGGCATTCGGCCGCAGCAGTCGGTTGAAGAGCATCCCGGCATGGCGGCTGGGCGCGGTAAACCCGTTCTCGTTCCCGGGCCATTCCCGGTTCATGTCGATCAGGTCGCCCCCCCGGCCCTGATTGGGCCAGCGCCGCTGCATGCTCTCCAACGCCGGGCGCGACACGTCGGTTACGGCCATGACCGTGCCCGACATCTGGGCAGGATCGAGCTGGCTCATCACCGTCTGGACGGTGTGGATCGAGCTCATCTCGTCACCATGCACGCCGCTTGTCATGACGACGCGCTTGCCCGGTTTTGCCCCCCGGGCGACGGTCACGGACACATACCAGTGCTGCCCGGTCGGTGCCTCCACGCCCTCGAAATACAGGAAGTGCTTCTGCCCCGGCTCCAGATCGTTTACGTCGAGTGCGCTGACGACTTTCTTTCCTTGGATGATATCGCCGGTATAGACGGTCCCGGAACCGGTTGCGGCCGTTCCCGTCTCCTGTGCGCGGGCGGCACCGGCAACAAGCGCGGCGCTGGCGCCCACCGTTGCAATGGAAGCAATCATGAAGTCGCGACGATCGGGACGTTCCACGGCTTTTTCCGACATGACCAATCCTATGCCGTTGTGAAATGCAGTCCTGCTATCAGAAACCCTGAATATCCGATCGACAAGCGTTTTTGAGCGGCATTTTTGCTGGTCGCAGTGGTGGCATGTTTCGTCGCCGCAGAGTCGGCATCGACGATTTAGCTGTGCTAGTTGATGTTGCTCGTCGGATGGACACACGAGGCGAGCGCCTCTGCCATCTGCCGATCCTGATCTGGAAATCCGCGACATCCTGCATGGCAGGCCGGTGATCGCGGAGGCCAAGCCGGACACCCGAATGTCCGAGGCGGGTTGCGAAACGTGGCTGAGCAATCTCCGCGCAGTTTGGGCCCAAACATCGTCTGCAAGGTACGGGCTGGAGCCATCCATACCGTGTCGTGCATCTCCCAATTGGCGGCGAACAGGGGCCGACGCTTACGTATCGCCGCGGGATCGCGACCATCCGCATTGGACCTTGAGCGGCGACCTAGCCTAGCAGTGCATCGGTCCCAGACAAGGCGAGGAACCAAGATGTGACTTATGTAGCCAGTTCTGAGAACGACTCGACCGTTTTGTGAAACTTTCGGCTTCGTCGGATCAGTCGAAGCAGGGAGGGCAGGTGGTCAGGAGGTATCACCATGTTCACCGATTCACTTCCTGCTCTCCGTCCCGAGCACCCGCCATGGAACAAGCGACGCATCATCGGTCAGAAGCACCCTCTGCTGCCAATGCACGTCTGGTCGATCCGCGTCCGTCTGGAGATGGCAGACAACAAGTGCGATCTGGCATTGTTCAACCTGGCCCTAGATAGCAAGTTGCGCGGCTGTGACCTTGACGGTCTGAAAGTCCGCGATGTCTTTGCCGCGGGACGGGAAAGGAGCGCGCTTCGGTGGTCCAGAGCAAGACTGGTAAGCCGGTCCGCTTCGATATCACCGAGACGACGCGTCAGTCCCTCGAGTGCTGGATTGCCGATTCTGAGATGATTGGCCTCGATTATCTGTGGCCCAGTCGCCTGCACCACAGCCCGCACCTGTCGACACGGCAATACGCGCGGATCTTGCGAGAATGGGTGATGTCGATCGGACTGGACCCAAGCACCTACGGCACTCATTCGATGCGCCGTACGAAGGTGGCGCAGATTTATAAAAATACGGGAAATTTGCGGGCGGTGCAGCTTCTGCTGGGCCACACCAAGATGGACAGCACCGTTCGCTATCTTGGCGTCGATCTTGATGGCGCACTCACATTGTCAGAGGGAATTGATTTGTGAACAACACACCGGGCGACAGGATTCTTGCCGGCCGGCCCTGTGCAGACGGTCGCATCCTGATAATGCGGCACGACAGCATTCCCCGAAGCAGCCGCTCGACACGTCCCGCAGCATTTCTGGCTGGAGGGGCGTCTGCGGTGCGGACCTTGTTGCCGTTTGCGAGTGAAGCATCGTGGCTTTCGCCTCTGCAGCAGAACTGACCAGACGGGCGGGAACCGGACCTTCTCTGCGTGTGCGAACACACTCTTGCCAGGGCATGGCTGCGGACATTCCGCCAAGATCCGCCCCCGGAACCGGCGTGACCTACATAACGGGTGGGCGCGAAAGTTCGCTGCATCTGCGAACCCACCTGCGCGTCAACGCTGGAGCCGAAAATTGGCCTGGCTCCCGCGGTCGGACCGCGGTTACCGATAAGAGGGCGGATTGTCGGCAATCGAGGCGGAGGCGTATCCGTTTCCCTGGTGGACCTTGATAAACAAAGCGCTTATTTGGGTTTGCTATAAGGCGTAGAGCGGTGGGCGGCTTGGATCGTCTGTCCGGGGTGGTGGGTCTCCCGGATCGGCGGTTGCTATTGCGTTTCACGCGTCAGAAAGGACAGCCGAAGATGCACGTAACGCGTGCTACGATTCGAAATATTCGTATCATTGATGACTTTGAGTTTCTTCTTGACGCCAAGACACCATCCGCTGGATGGCATGTGTTCCTCGGTGACAACGGCTCCGGAAAATCGACTGTTGTGCGGTCTATAGTTCTCGCTCTGGTCGGCGCAGAAAACGCTGCCGCCTCCCGGCAGGGTTGGAGCGGTTGGCTGAGAGAAAACGTTTCAGCGGGCTCAATTGCGGTAAGCCTACGACAGCATTTGGACCATGATCGCTGGAGTGGGAATGGAAGAACGTCGGAGACAGTATTACCACTCAAAGTAAACCTGACCAAGAATGAAGTGACAGGTTTGGTTGAGACTTCTTTTCAGAAGGGGTCCAGCGGCCCAAGAACCGTGTGGGGAAGCGGCAAGGGCTGGTTTTCAGCTGCATTCGGACCCTTTCGCCGGTTCCGAGGTGGCGATCGCGAATATGACCTGCCACTGAACTGTCATCCAGTCGGAACCAGAGCCCGTTTGGTTGATACGCCTTCCGG
>NZ_JAVRQI010000032.1:0-10290 GCF_031854425.1 Paracoccus broussonetiae
CAGTCTTTCCTTCAAGCAACCTTGTCAAAGGCGCCGCCGCTGGCGCGCCCGGTTTCAGACGCATGATCCTCGAGGACCATGCGCGCGAGCCTTGCCCCGATCATCATCGCGGGGGCATTGGTATTGCCCGAGACGATCTCGGGCATGATCGAGCAATCCGCGACCCGGAGGCCGTGGATGCCGCGCACCCTGAGGCGCGGATCGACCACAGCGCGGTCGTCAACGCCCATCCGGCAAGTGCCGGTCGGGTGGTAGATCGTCGTCGAGTTCTCGCGCGCCCAGGCCAGAACCTCGTCATAGCCCTGGACATCGGGCGCGGGGCGGAACTCCTGCGAGATGGCGCCGCGCAGCGGTTCGGTCCGCGCGATCTCTCGCGCGATCTCGATCCCGGCGACGATGGTGTCGCAATCGGTCTGGGCCGAGAGGTAGTTCGGCTGGATCAGCGGCGCGTCGCGCGCGTCGGACGAGCGCAGCGTGATCGTCCCGCGGCTTTCGGGGCGAAGTTGGCAGACGGACTGCGTAAAGGCCGAGAAGGGGTGCACCCCCTCGCCCGGGCTGTCGGCCGACCACGGCTGGATGTGGAACTGAATGTCCGGTGTCGCGAGATCGGGGCGGGTTTTCAGGAAGCCGAAGACGAGGCTTGCTGCCATCGTCATCGGGCCGCTGCGGAACAGCGCGTATTCCAGCCCGATCCGCGCCTTGTTGACGAGGCTGCGAACCTCGTCGTTCAGCGTGGCCTCGCGGCATTTGAACACCAGCCGCGCCTGCAGGTGGTCCTGAAGGTTACGGCCGACCTCGGGGGAGTGGCGGGCGACGCGGATGCCCTGCGCGGTCAGCGCCCCGGCATCACCGACGCCGGAGAGCATCAGGAGTTGCGGCGATCCGATGGCACCAGCGCACAGGATCACCTCGCGTGCGGCGCGCAGGATCTGGCGGCTGCCGTCGGGACGGGCAATCTCGACCCCCGTGGCGCGGCCTTCCTCGATCACGACGCGCAGCACCTGCGCCTCGGTCACGATGCTGAGGTTCGCGCGGTCGCGGATCGGCGTAAGGAAAGCCTTGGCCGAGGAGCAGCGCCGCCCCTTGTCGACGGTCAGCTGGAAATGTCCGACGCCGTCTTGCACCGGGCCGTTGTAGTCCGGGTTATAGGGGATGCCGCGCGCTTTCGCGGCCTCGATCCACAGTTCGCAGATCTGCCTGCGCAGGCGCGGGTCCGAGACCTGCAGCGCGCCTTCCGTGCCGCGCCCCTCGCCCTCGCCACGCTGAAAGGTCTCCAGTTCCTGGAAAACCGGGCCGACATCGTCCCAGGACCAGCCGCGATTGCCCATCTGGGCCCAATGATCATAGTCCTCGCGCTGGCCACGGACATAGAGCAGCCCGTTCAGTGAGGACGACCCGCCCAGCACCTTGCCGCGTGGCCAGTGGATCGCGCGACCGGCAATGCCGGGATCCGGCTCGGTCTTGTAGCACCAGTCGAAATCCGGGTTGTGCATGGTGCGGAAATAGCCGACCGGGATATGGATCCACGGGCTGGTGTCGCGCCGTCCGGCCTCGATCAGGGTGACGCGGATGCCGGGATCTGCGCTCAGCCGGTTCGCGACGACGCAGCCCGCCGAACCCGCGCCGACGACCAGGTAATCCGAGATTTCCGCTGCCTGGGTCATTGTCATGTCCTTCGTTCGTTCGGTTCAGGGTCGCGATGCGCCTTGGGGGCGCATCGCAGGATCAGAACTCAGCGGTTGCGACGCCCGATCAGGATCGCGCAGACCGCCGAGACGAGGCCGGCAAAGACGACGTAGCAGCACAGCCAGAACGGATCGTTTCCATTGGACGCCATCAGCCAGGTCGCGATCATCGGCGTGATCCCCGAGGCGAAGATGCCCGAGAACTGGTAGACGAAGGACACGCCGGTATAGCGCACGCTGGGATCGAACAGATCGGCGAAAAGCGCGGCCTCAGGGCCATAGCAGATCGGGTAGATGATGCCGAAGGGCAGCACGATCCCCAGCACGATCAGCACGGGGTTGCCCGAGGACATCAGTGCGAAAGCGGGAAACACGCTCAGCGCCAGCAGGATCGAACCGGTGGCATAGGTCCGGGGACGCCCGACCTTGTCCGAAAGCCGCCCGAAGAAGGGGATGAACACCACCATCACCACGGCTGCGGCGCAGACGGTCCAGAGCGCGAAGCTGCGCTCCAGCCCGACATATTTGGTGAGGTAGAGGATCGAGAACACCGCAAAGATGTTGAAGAACACCCCGTCGATATAGCGTGCGCCCATTCCCAGCGTGACGTTTGCGGGATAGCGTTTCAGCATGTCGACAAAGGGCAGGCCCTGATCGCGGGCACGGGATTCGGCCTTGGCCTTCTCGAATTCCGGGCTTTCGCCGATATTGCTGCGGATCCAGGTGCCCAGTCCGACCAGAATGATCGAGGCGACGAAAGCGGCGCGCCAGCCCCAGGTCATGAAGGCTTCGTCCGGCAGCATGGTCAGCAGCGCCATGACGCCAGACGCCATGAACAGGCCCAGCGACAGGCCGATCTGGGGGATCGAGGCATAGAAGCCGCGCTTGTCCTTGGGCGCGAATTCATAGGCCATCAGAACGGCCCCACCCCATTCGCCACCGATGCCGATGCCCTGCAGGATGCGCAGCAGCAAAAGCAGGATGGGCGCGGCGATGCCGATGCTTTCATAGGTTGGCAGCAGCCCGATGGCGACGGTTGCGCCGCCCATCATCAGCAGCGTGATGACCAGCATCGTCTTGCGTCCGATGCGGTCGCCAAAATGGCCAAAGACCAGCCCGCCGAACGGACGCGCGACAAAGCCCACCGCGAAGGTGGCATAGGCCATCAGAATCGAGACGGTCTCGTGATCCGAAGGAAAATAGAGCTTGTTGAAGACGATCCCGGCGACGACTCCGTAAAGGAAGAAATCGTACCATTCGATCGTCGAGCCGATCAGGCTGGCGAAGACGACCTTTTTGACATTGTTCTCGGTGGTGGCGGCGCCATAGGCCCCCATGCTCAGATCCGACATTACGCCCTCCCGTGCGTTTGTTGGTCTTCTCGCAGTCATGTTGTTGACCGGCGCCCTCTCCCTTGGCGCCGATTGGGGGATGCTGCCTCAGCCTTGCGTCGTGAGTCAAAGGTTTTTTGATACGCAAAGTCTCAAAAAAGTAATTCTTGGTCAGTGAAGGAGAGTTGGAGGTGTCGACACGACCGGTTAGAATGGGCACGATCAACAAGGAATCCGATCCGATGGACCAAAGCCGCGACCCCGGGACAAGCGCACCCAGCCTGCGGAATCTGCAGATTCTCGAAGCGGTTGCGACGGGCGCGCGTCCGATGACGGCGACAGAGATCAATGCCGGGCTTCAACTTCCGAAGCCCACGATCCATCGCCTTGTCGCGAACCTCGAGCAGGAGGGTTATCTTTCGCGCCACTTGGACGGGCGCAGCTATCTTCCGGGGCCGAAACTGCGCGCGATGATGTTGGGCGTGATGCGCGCGGGCCATCACCACCTGCCCCGACGCGAGGTTCTGACGCGGCTGAACGAGGCGTTGGGAGAGACCTGCAACCTGTCGATTCCCGATGGCGACGCGATGATCTATGTCGACCGGGTGGAAACGCACTGGCCGCTGCGGATTGCGTTGAAGGTCGGCTCGCGCGTGCCCCTGCACGCGACTTCGGCCGGCAAGGCCGCGCTTGCGCAGATGTCCGAGGCGGCGCTGACGCGCTTTCTGTCCAAGGCCCGCCTGACCGCGCATACCGACAGGACGATCACCGACCCGCAGGTATTGCGCGCAGAAATCCAGCGCATCCGCGAACAGGGCTATTCGACCGACGAGCAGGAGTTCGTGCCGGGCATGATCGCCGTCGCGGTTCCGGTCCTTGACCCGTCAGGAGGGTTCTGTGCGACGCTGTCCTTTCACGCCCCGGTCCAGCGCCTGACGGTCGAGGCCGGATTGAACCATCTGCCCGCCATGCGCCAGGCCGCGGCCGATCTTGCCGAGCTGATCTAGCCCCGCGCCATCGCGCGATCCATCTGCGCGACAAGCGCGATCCCTTCGGGGATGTCGCGTTCGTTGATCGATGAATAGCCCAGCCGAAACAGCGGACATGGTGTCGGCGGCTGCTCGAAGAAGACTTCGCCGGGTTCGATCAGCACGCTTTCCGCACGCAGACTTTCAGCAAGCAGGGCGCTGTCGCTGCCCTCGGCCCCGCGCAGCCACACGCTGGAGCCGCCGGATTCCGCTGCACCCTCGATCCGCAGGTCGGTCATGGCCAATGCCTGCTCCAGCACGGCGCGGCGACGCTTCAGCGCGGCGCGAAGCCGTTCGATATGCGCGTCGTAATGTCCAAGCGCCAGAAAATAGGCAGTGATACGCTGCAAATGGCCCGGAGGGTGGCGCAGCATGATCCCCCGCAAGGCTCTCGCCTTGGCGATCAGGGGCGCGGGCGCCACCAGATAGCCGATGCGAAGCCCCGGAAACAGGGATTTCGAGAAACTGCCGATATAGATCACCCGGTCCTCGGCATCGAGCGACTTCAGCGCGGGCTCGGGCGGCGCAAGATAGGACATCTCGAAATCGTAGTCGTCTTCGATGATCAGGAAATCCTGCGCGGCGGCGCGGCGCAGCAGGTCGTGGCGGCGGTCGATGGGCATGGTCGCGCCGGTCGGGATGTGATGGCTGGGCGTGGCGATCACCAGCTTCGTATCGGGCGGCAGAAGCGCGGGCACCAGCCCCTTGTCATCGACCGGCAGGAAGCTGGTCGGGCTTTGCGCCCGGCGCAGCGTCTCGGCAAAATCTGGATAGCCGGGATCCTCGGTCACGGCACGGCGGTCGGCGCGGGCCAGCAGTTCGACCGCGAGGAACAGGGCATTCTGCGCACCCAGCGTCACCAGCACCTCGTCCGGGCGTGCCCGGATGCCACGCCGCGCCAAGGTGTTCGAACAGATGTAATCGACCAGCAAAGGATCGTCGGCGCCATAGCGGTCGGCGGCAAGATCCGCGAAATCCCGGGTCCCCAGCGCCCGCCTTGCGCAGTCGCGCCAGGCATTGTGGTCGAACAGCCGGGGATCGGCCTGACCGTAGATGAAGGGATAGCGATACTGATGCCAGTTGCTGGGCTTTCGGATCACGCGGCGGGGCTGGTTCTGCTCTCCCAGCCATTGCGTCCAGTCCGGCGGCCGCTCTCCGGCCGGGCGGACGGAACTGGCGCTGAGGCCGCGATGCGGCACGCTGTCAGCCACCGCGATTCCCGATCTTGGCAGGGTCTCAAGATAGCCGCGGCTGACGAGATCCTGATAGACCAGCGTGACCGTCATGCGAGAGATGCCAAGCGTTGCTGCCAGCCTGCGGCTTGACGGCAGCCGCGTGCCGGGCCGCGCATGCGCCTCAAGGATGGCGCGCACGATCGCCGCCGCAAGCTGGCCCTGCAGCGTCGACGCCTCGTCCTTGCGCAGCTGGATGATCTCGGCGGGAAGCTGGTTTGCCATCTGGACCTAACATCGGCTGAAACTGGACATATCCCTGTCCCCCCCGATCTGCAACATTCCAATCTGCGACGTGCCGCAAGATGCACGCGTGGACCGGGCGCGCGGCAAACGCGACGCCACGAACAGGGAGAACTGGGAATGACAATGACCCTTGCCGGGCGGCGTCTTGCTGCCCTTACCGCAGCCGCGGTCCTGATGGCCGGAACGGCCTCTGCCGAAACCGTCGTCGTGGGCTATCAGCAGATCGTCGGCCCCTTCGTCGCGGCGATTGCCGATGGCCGGCTGGACGAGGCTGCCAAGAAGGCGGGTATCGAGATCGACTGGCGCCAGTTCAGTTCGGGCGGCGACATCTCGACTGCGCTGGCTTCGGGTAACGTGCCGATCGGGGTGATCGGCTCGACGGGGATTGCGGCCTCGACTACGCGGGGCGTCGACATGCAGCTGTTCTGGATTCTCGACAATATCGGCAAATCCGAGGCGCTGGTCGCCCGCAACGGCTCGGGAATCGAGAAGCCCGAGGATCTGGTCGGCAAGAAGGTCGGTGTGCCCTTCGTTTCGACCTCGCACTTCCACCTGCTGATCGGCATGGAAAAGATCTGGAACATCTCGCCCAAGGACGTCCAGATCCTGAACATGAAACCGCCGCAGATCGTCGCGGCCTGGCAGCGCGGTGATATCGACGCGGCCTATGTCTGGCCGCCGGCGCTGAGCCAGCTGATGGCGGACGGAAAGGTCATCGCGGACAGCGAACAGATCGGCGCGGCCAGCGTTCCCACCTTTGACGGGCTGGTCGTCGACAAGGGCTTTGCCGAAAAGAATCCCGAGTTCATGACCGAATTCACCAAGGCGATGGCCGAGGCCTATGCCGATTACAATGCGAACAAGGCCAGCTGGACCGCTGATTCCGAACCGGTCAAGGGCATCTCGCGCATGATCGGCGGCGAGGGCAAGGATATCGTGGACGCGCTGAACATGCTGTCCTTCCCCAATGCGGATGAGCAGATCTCGGATACCTGGCTGGGCGGCGGCGCAACCCGCGCCCTGACCGACAGCGCCAAGTTCCTGGTCGACCAGAAGCAGATCGACTCGGCGCTGCCCGATTATGCCCCCTATGTGAACGCCAGCTTCGCGGAGACAGCCGCCAAGGCCGAACAGGCCGCGAAGTGACAACATACGGCCGCGGCCTGCCCGCGGCCGACCTTCCCCCTCCTTTTGCGAAGAGAACCCAGATGCGGACACTCGACGTATCCAATGTCAGCCTGATCTATCCCGGCCAGATCAAGGGTCGCGACATCGTCGCGCTCAAGGGTGTCGACCTGACCATCGAAAACGGCGATTTCGTCGTCGCCCTGGGGGCGTCGGGCTGCGGCAAGACCACGCTGCTGAACCTGATGGCCGGCTTCATGGCCCCCACATCGGGGCAGATCACTCTGGGCGGCCAGCAGGTCATGGGACCGGGCGCCGAACGCGGCGTCGTCTTTCAGAAACATGCGCTGCTGCCCTGGCTCAACGTCATCGACAACGTCGAATTCGGCCTGAAGCTGCAGGGCGTAGATGCCCGCACCCGTCGCGAACGCGCGGTGAAGAACCTGGCGCTGGTCGGGCTTCAGGATTTCCACCAGCACATGATCTATCACCTGTCGGGCGGGATGCAGCAGCGTGTCGGCATTGCCCGCGCCCTGACCTGCGACCCGGCCATGCTGCTCATGGACGAACCGATGGCGGCGCTGGACGCGCTGACCCGCGAGACGGTTCAGGAACTGCTGCTGAAGATCTGGCAGGTCACCAACAAGATGTTCTTCTTCATCACCCACTCGGTCGAAGAAGCACTTTTCCTGGGCTCGCGCCTGATCGTGATGTCGCCGCGCCCCGGTCGCATCACTCACACCTACGAGCTGGATTTCAACAAACGCTTCCTTGCAGAGGGGAACGCCCGTGCAATCAAATCAAGCCCCGATTTCATCCGTATGCGCGAACAGATCCTTGGCATCATCTACGGCGACGAGCGCGCCGGCCAGCAGGAACAGGAACGTCTTGATGCTTGATCGCCTGTTGCGCGCCCGCCCCGCGCGGGCGGGAACGTCCTACGGTGCGCCCGGCGCTGGCTCCAGCGCGCTGATAAGCCTTGCGACGGCGCTGATCCTGATCGGTCTGTGGTTCCTGATTACCAGCATGGGCTGGATCAAGCCGCTGTTCCTGCCGTCGCCCGGCGCAGTCTGGGGCAAGTTCGTGCAATCCCTGACCGAGGGGCTGTCAAACTCGACCCTGCTTCAACACACGCTGGCCAGCCTTGGCCGCGTCCTTGGCGCCTTCTTCCTGGCCCTGGTCGTCGCCGTGCCGCTGGGCATCCTGATGGGCGTGAACCGCTGGGTCAGGGGCATCCTGGACCCGATCATCGAGTTCTATCGCCCGTTGCCTCCGCTGGCCTATCTGCCGCTGATCATCATCTGGCTGGGCATCGGCGAATTTCCCAAGGTCTTCCTGATCTTCCTAGCAATCTTCGCGCCGATGGCGATCGCCGCCCGTGCCGGGGTTCGCTCGGTCTCGACCGAGCAGATCCATGCCGCCTATGCGATGGGCGCGACCAAGATGCAGGTGATCTTCCACGTCATCCTGAAAGCCGCGCTGCCGGAGATCTTCACCGGGATGCGGATCGGGATCGGCGTCGGCTGGACCACGCTTGTCGCGGCCGAGATGGTCGCGGCCAGCCGGGGACTGGGCTTCATGGTCCTGAACTCGGCCGAATATCTCGCTTCGGACGCGGTCATCATGGGCATCATCGTGATAGGCGTGCTGGCCTTTGCCTTCGACCTGCTGATCCGGCGCATCGAAAAGGCCATGATCCCCTGGAAGGGCAAGATCTAGGCCCAAGGGCCGCGGCCCCCGCAGCGGGGCCGGGCCACCCCAGTCACACAGCACTTTCGACCTGAAACAACCGGAGGGCCGCCTAAGCCGCACCCTCCGCCCTGAGGAGTGATACCCGAAATGTCCGCCACGCTGACCGCCAATGACCTGAAGGCCACCTTCGACGCCTTCAACCGCCATGACATCGAAGGCGTGATGAGCCATTTCGCCGAGGATTGCGTGTTCTTCACGGTCGCCGGTGACCACGAATTCGGCAACCGGATCGAAGGGCGGGACGCCATTGCCAAGGCATTCCAGAATGTCTGGACGACCATGCCCGACGTACAATGGGCCGATCACAGTCACTTCCTGTCCGAAGACGGCACGCGCGGTGTCTCTCAATGGACATTCCGCGCCACCAATCCCGACGGCACCCGGACCGAGGTCCAGGGCGTCGACCTTTTCCGCATCAAGGACGGCCACATCGTCGAGAAACAGGCCATCCGCAAACAGCGCCCGGCAATTCCGGTGAAGTGAGAACGCAAATGCAGGCTATCGCAAGACGTACGGACTCGGTGCCCTTCGACCCGCTTTATGATCCCATCCACGCGCAGGCGCTGGGACCGCACAGCGATTACGCACCGACCTACTGGATCGGCACCGCTGGTCCCGCACCCGAGGCGGACGGCCCCGTCAGCGGCGACATGGACGTCGATGTCGCGGTGATCGGGTCGGGCTATACCGGGCTTTCGACCGCGATCCACCTTGCCAAGATGCATGGCATCAAGGCCACTGTGCTTGAGGCGAATGGCGTCGCCTATGGCTGCTCGACGCGCAATGGCGGGCAGGCCCAGATCAGCGCCGGCCGTCTGAAGCGCAGCCAGTGGATCGACCGCTGGGGCATTGACGTGGCGCGTGGCCTGCATGCCGAGATGATCGAGGGGTTCGACCTGTTCCGCGGCCTGATCCGGGACCACGCGATCGACTGCGACCCCCAGGAGGGCGGACATTACTATATTGCGCACAAGCCCTCGCTGATGCCCGGCCTGGCCAAGGAGGCGGCGCTTCTGAACGACAGCTTCGGCTATGGCGCCCGCATGCTTTCGCGGGACGAGGTGTTCGAGACGGTGGCCCGCGACCACGAGGCGCATGGCGCGATGTGGGAACCCGACGGTACCGGCATCCATGCCGCCAAGCTGGCCTTCGGTTATCTGCGCGTCGCCCGCGAACTGGGCGCAAAGGTTCATACCGACAGCCCCGTTACCCATTGGGAATATCGCGGCGGACGGCACCATCTGCGCACGCCCGGCGGCATCGTCCGCGCCCGGCGCGTCGCGGTCGCCACAGCCGCCTATGCGCCGCGGGGCCTGCATCCCCGGCTGCGCGACCGCGTGATGCCGATCATGTCGAACAGCGTCGTGACGCGGGTTCTGACACCGGCCGAGATTGAAGCGATCGGCATCAGAAAGCTTTCACCCCTGACCGATACCCGGACGCTGCGCCACTACTATCGCCTGCTGCCCGACAACCGGCTGCAGATCGGCTCGCGCGCGGCGATCACCGGACGCGACGCGGCCAACCCCTCCCATCTTGCCGGGCTGCGCGAGGGGATGGCCCGCAAGTTCCCCGCCTTGCGCGGGATCGAACTTGATTACAGCTGGTGGGGTTGGGTCGATGTCAGCCATGACATGATGCCGCGCATCACCGGCCTGCCCGACCTGCCCGGCGCTTACTACACCCTGGGCTATGGCGGGAACGGAGTAATGTATTCGGCCATGGCAGGACGCCGGATGGCCCAGCTTGTTGCGGGCGAACGCGTCCCCAGCCTGCCGATCTTCAATACCGAACTTCCCCATGAGGGCTGGAAGACGCCATTCCGGCGGCTTGGCCAATGGGGTCTCTATCACCTCTATCACTACCGCGACGAACGCGCATAAGGAGCCAT
>NZ_JAVRQI010000033.1:0-9112 GCF_031854425.1 Paracoccus broussonetiae
AAGCCCCGCCTATCGACATGCCCCAATCAATGCCATATCCCGCGACCCGGCTCGACCATCCGGCCAGGGGCCTTCGGCGTATCCCGCCCTGCGGCATCTCAGGGGCCAGTCTGTGACCTACTTCAGCCGGCTGTTCTCGTCTTCCGGCGCCGTCAGCCGCCGGACCTCATCAGGCAGCAACCTGGCTCTCAACCACGGAAGGCTCGCCGAAAACTCCAGCCGTAAACGGTCCGGTTTCCAGCGGGCAGAGTAGGAATTTCACGCGGGCGTCCAGTCAATCACGATCCCTCACGGGGAAAGACCATACCATCGAATAGCTTGCGGGCGGTGCGCAAGGTGCCGGCCTCGATCACAAGGCCATCCGCATCCATCTGAAGCAGGACTTCGGCCGCGCCAGAGGGGTGTTCTATCAGGAAACGGCCATCCGGCGGCAGGGTGGCAAGCCGCTCGGCGAGAGAGCCGGGCAGGGTGCAGGCCGTTGCCACGCTGACGGCGGCAAAGACCCCAATAGAGGTATGGGCGCGGTGCGGGATGAAGCTGCGGGTGTTGATCGCGCCACCCTGAAGGGCGGACGAAACAAGGGTCATCTTCGGTACCGACTTTTCCGTAACATCGCCCAGATGCATCATCGGTCCGGCTTGCAGGCGGATGGCCTCGATCCGGGATCGCAGCGCGAGGTTGGCCTCCAGTTCCTCGCGCGTTTCCTGCCCGCTCAGGCCGAAATCGGCGGCGCGCATGATGACGCAGGGCATGCCATTGTCGATCAGGGTGCAGTCGATCCCGTCGATGACATCAACCGCATTCCCGCTGGGCAGCAGGGCGCCGCACATGGACCCGGCGATCTTCTGGAACATCAGCGGGATCGGCGCGGCGCGGCCGGGAACGCCATCGATGGCGGCATCGCCCGCATAGCGGACATGCCCGCCGGGGGTCTGGACGCGGGCCAGCGCGACCTCGTCGGTATTCAGCATGTGGATACGGACGGGGGTTTCATCGCCGGTGGCGGCGACCAGTCCGCGTTCGATCGCGGCAGGGCCGACACCGGCCAGAATATTGCCGCAGCCCTGCGCGTCCGACACCAACGCCTGGTCGACAAAGACCTGAAGGAACAGATAGTCGACATCGGCGTCCGGGCGCGTCGGTGGCGACAGAACGGCGACCTTCGAGGTCAGGGGATCAGCGCCGCCGATCCCGTCGATCTGGCGCGGGTCTGGGCTTCCCATGATCCGCAGCAGCAGCGCGTCGCGCAGGGCAGGGTCTGCGGGCAGATCCGATGCGAGGAAGTACGCACCCTTCGATGTGCCGCTCCGCATCCACAGGCAGGGGATGCCGTCACACATATTTCAGCCCCTTCGCCGCCAGCCGGGGGCGCATGTCATAGATGTCGAGGCCAAGCTCTCCGGCGGCAAGGCGCCTGCGCTTGATTTCTTCCGCCTCGACTCGATTGCGAGCGGCGGCCAGGACGGCCTCGGCATCGACCTGCCGCACGACACAGACCCCGTCGTCATCGGCGACGATCACATCCCCGGCCTCGACCAGCTGACCCGCGCAGACGATGGGGACGTTGACCGAGCCGGGCGTCTCCTTGACGGTGCCCTGTGCACTGATCGCGCGGGACCAGACCGGAAAGCCCATCGCGGTCAGATCGCGGATGTCGCGCACACCCGCGTCGATCACCAGCCCGCGACAACCCCGCGCCATGGCGCTGGTTGCCAGCAGGTCGCCGAAATATCCGTTGTCACAGGGAGAGGTGGGGGCAAGGACAAGGATATCGCCCTGCCGCAACTGTTCGATCGCGACATGCAGCATCCAGTTGTCGCCCGGCGGCGCGCTGATCGTCACGGCGCTGCCAGCGATGCGCCCCCCGGCATAGATCGGGCGCAGGTGGCTGCCAAGGCAGCCGATGCGTCCCTGCGCCTCGTGCACTGTGGCGACGCCCGCTTCGGCCAGACCGGCGATGGTCGCGGGTTCGGCGCGGGGGATGTTCTGAACGACGACGGCCATGACTTAACCCTTTTTCAGCGGCGGGGTGCCGTGGGTGTGGAATGTCTCGATGGTCTTCAGGCCCCAAGCTTGACCCTTCCTGCGGTCGGCCTCGGTCCAGACGACCGGCTGCCAGTCCGGGGCCAGGATCAATCGGGCACCGGCATTGGCAAGCTCGACCCGGTTTCCGGCGGGTTCCCAGACATACAGGAAGAACGTGCCCTGGATTGCGTGCTTGTGGGGGCCGGTCTCGATATGGATGCCGTTCTGCAGGAAGATGTCGGCGGCACGCAGGATGTCCTCGCGCTGATCGGTGGCATAGGTGACGTGGTGCAGCCGCCCACTGCCGCTGCCATGCTCCTCGGTGCAGGCCAGGTCATAGGTCTTGTTGTTGACGGTGAACCAGCAACCGCCGATCCGGCCATTGTCCAGCTGGATCATCTCGGTCACGCGCGCGCCAAGGCAGGTCTCCATGAAACGCCGGAACTCGGTCACGTCGGCGGCCAGAAGGTTCAGGTGGTCAAGGCGGCGGGGGGCGGCGCCGGTAAAGGCGCTGGCGGTGTTCTTCAGCGCGGGCCGGTCCGGTTCCTGCGCCCGATACCTGACAGTATCATAATAAATTTCAAAGATGTGGCCGAATGGGTCCTCGAATCTGAAGGCGCGACCGTGGCTTTTGTCGCCCTCGACCCAGCCATGAACCTTGTAGCCCGAGGCCTCGATGGTAGCGACGCGGCGAAGCAGGGCCTCGGGGCTGCTGGCGCGATAAGCGACATGGCCGATCCCGGTGGTCGCCGCCCGCGTCAGCTTCAACGAGGCATGTTCGTAATCGTCCCAGGCCCGCAGATAGGCGCTGTCCGCATCCTGCCCGGACAGCTTCAGCCCATAGACCCGCGTGAAGAAATCCAGGCTTTCCTGAAACCGGTCGGTCAGTATCTCAACATGACCGAGATGCGCGACGTCAAAGCACGGCTCCATCACAATGCATCCACGGTGCGCGGGAACACGGACTGGAAGCCTTCGGCATATTTCGCCTTGCGTCCGCCGGACTGGCCGCCGGAGTTGCGCATGAAGTGGTTGGCCCGGTTTTCGGCGACGCGGGTGTAGTACTCCCATAGATGTTCCTGCCCTTCCATGCATTCAATGGCGGCACGCTTTCTGTCCCAGACCGGGGTGATGTCCAGGAAGGTGTCGGGCTTCCAACCCATCTGTTCGGTCTGATGCGGTTCGAACAGGTAAAGCTGGGGCGCGCCCAACACCTTCTGGCCGGGTTCGTGGCCCCAGGCTTGGGCGATCATGCGGCATTCCAGCGCCACTTGCGTCGCATACATGTGGTCGGTGTTGTAGGGGTCGTACTGGCTGTGACTCAGCATGAAATCGGGCTGGACCTTGCGGATCACATCAACCAGCCGGAACTTGTCGTCCTGGGTCAGGTGCAGCGGGTAATCGCCTAGATCGAATTCGACCAGATCATGCACGCCCAAGGCCTGCGCCGCGTTTTCCGATTCCGAGCGGCGGGCGGATTTGACTTGTGCCAGCGTCATGCCGGGATCTTTCCACAGCTTGGCGCTTTCGCCGCGCTCGCCAAATGACAGGCAGACGACCGTGACCTCATACCCCATCTGGGCGTGAAGCGCGATTGCGCCACCGCAGCGCCAGACGAAATCGGCGGCATGGGCAGAAATGACAAGGGCGGTCTTGCTTGGCATGGTCTCTCCTTGCGGTCGGTTGTCCGCAAGACTGGTTCCGGCGCGGTTTCAGCGCAAATTGGAAGCGCCGCCCATACGATAAGTTTCCGCTATAGCGCGTCACCGCCCCCGGGGACCGTGCGGCGCAGCACCGCCAGGAATTCGCGCTGCGCGCCGGTCGGCTCCCACCCGGCCCGGGTGGTCAGGCCGATGGGGCGCAGCGCGCCGGGCAGGTGCACGGGCAGGATCGCCAGCGCCTCGGCCTCAACCTCGGCCTGCAGGCGCGAGACACCGCCAAGTTGGTCACTGCCGCGCAGCAATTCGCGCAGCACAATGACGGACGAGGTTTCGATCACGCCCGGCGATTCATGGCCAGCAATCTGAGGGCGCGGCAGGGCCGCATCCAGGATCGCCCGGATGGGCGTCGGGCGACGTGGCATGACCCAAGGAAAGGCCGCCAGGTCGGCCAGCTCGATCTTACCCCGCCGCAGCAGCGGGTGGCCGTGACGGGCGACCACGACGACCTCATCATCGAACAGGCGCTCCTGCACGATGTCGTCGATCGGGCTGGGCAGGCGCAGGGCGCCCAGCACCATGTCGATTTCGCCGCGGCGCAGTGCCAGCAGCAATTCGTCATAGCGGCCGTCGATGATCTCGACCGGAAAGCGGGGGCGGGTCTTGCGGAATTCAAGAACAGCGCGGGGCAACCAGCCCGAGCGGGACAGCGGCAGGGCGCCCAGAACGATACGCCCCGCTTCAGCCCCGTTCAGCGCCGCAAGGTCCGAGGCCGCCTGCTCCAATTCTGCCAGCGCCAGCCGGGCCGCCTGCGCCAGATTCTGGGCTGCGCGCGTGGTGATTAGGCCATGTGCCGTGCGCTGGAAAAAGACCATGCCCGCCGCCTGTTCCAGCATCGAGGTTGAGCGATGCACTGTCGGTTGCGCCAACCCCAACCGCCGTGCGGCCAGGGTGAAATTCTCAAGCTCGGAAACTGCAATCAGCGCGGAAAGCTGCGCCCACGTCGCCTGCACCCGAATGGGGCGGCCCATATCGGCCATGGCGGCGTCCAGAAGCCGCAGGGCGCGGCTGGCGCGGTGGGCCAGCACCTTCCCCGCCTCGGTCAGGAACAGACCCTGAGGGCTGCGCTGAAACAGTGCCTGCCCCGTTTCCTGGGCCAGTTTGCCCATCGCCTGCGTGACCGCGGGCTGCGAGACATGGCAGGCCGCCGCCGCCCGCGTCACCGAGTTGTCGCACCCCAGGGCGAGAAACATCCTGAGATGGCGAAGACTGGCGGGCACGATGTTCCCCTTGCGCTGGCGGTCCTGATTACAGGCGGGAGCCGGCGGTGCAAGCGGGTCGCGGGTGGGACAGGGGCTGTGTCCTTGCCCCACCCGCGCGCCGGTCAGCCGCCAAGCGGCACGGTCACATTAAACAGCAGCGCGTCGCCTTCGACCCGGTTCTTGGCATCGAACTCATGCAGCCAGCGGGCATCGACGGCGACAGGCCGCTTGCCGACGGCTCCTGCCCAGCTGACGGCCGGACCCAGCGCCGATACGCGGCCCTTGAAGTCGCCCAGCACCGCACCGTCGCCGCTGTCCCCGGTGATCTGCTGATAGTGATAGCCGGCAAGGCCGACCGTCCATGCCCCGGTCGTCTTGGCAACCGCTGCCTCAAGATGCAGTTCGTTGCCTGTGCGATAGTCGGTGTCGGGGTTTTCGGCGTTGACGCTAAGACCCGCCGCGCCATCAAGCTGCCAGCCATCCGCGCCCAACCAGGTCGCCGCGGCGGTCAGGTCGCCCGCCCAGTGGTTGAACGAGATATTGGTCGTGCGTGATTGCTGGTAATCACCGATGGGCACGTTCACCAGCAGGTTCAGTGAGGTCAGCAGGTTCTCCGATTTCCAGCCGATGCCGCCGCCGATCGCCGGGTCGCCGATCAGAAAGCTGTCCTCTTGTCTGCTGCCCGACAGGACGTCGCCGCCGGGGCCGGTCAGGGTGGCGCCCAGCTTGGTTTCCTTCCAGCCGAAGGGCACCAGCGCCGTCAGATAGGGTTGCCCGCCCAGTACCGGGCCGCTGTCCAGCGACCAGACCCCGGTGGCCAGCCCCAGCGCGGCATTCCCCTCAAGATCCAGGTTCAGCCGCCCGTTCAGCGGAATGTCGGCCGAGCTGCCCCCGGAATAGCCGTAGAAGGTGAACTGGAAATAGGTGCCGGCGGGTGGGACGACCCCCGCGCCCGTCGCCCGCAGGCCCAGAAGATAGAAGCCCGTTCCGCCTTCGGCCGCGAAGGCCGCGGGGGCCAGTGCCAGCACTGCCACGGTCGCAAGACATGCACGTTTGAACATCCCCGTCTCCCTCGTCTTCCGACACGATCCAGGCGGCCGATCGTCGGGCATCACACCCCGCTGCCGCTTTTCCCTGACAGGGCAAAGCCTTGTCCGATTCGAGTCAACCGTCCGCGCGGCCTTTGCCCGTTCCTGCGGACGCGCTGTGGCATTCCTGCGCGGCGGCGCGGCATAGGGCAGGGCGCGCAGGGACTATTGCGGCGAGATCATCCTGACCGTCGGGAAACAGGTCGCATAGCGCCCGCGATCCCGGGTCAGCAACGGTAACCCGCGATCGCGGCATGGGCGCCGATATAGTAATCCGGCAGCAGAGAGTGCCGCGCCCCGCCCGGCTGGCAATAGGCGTGAAAGGCTTTGCCCGCCAGAAAAGCCGCCACCCATGGCAGGGGCTCGCGGTGGAAGACGTCCTGCGGCAACAGCGCATCCAGCGTCTCGATCCGGCTGTGCGACACCGAAAGCTCGGCATAGATGATCGGGTTGATGACCAGTCGCCCGTCGCGTCCGGCACGGTGCAGCGCGGATGCCGACCAGCCCGACCAGACCGGATCGTCGGTCGCGATGTCCAGAAGGACATTGGAATAGATAAGAACCACGATCAATCCCGCGTCAGGGCCATGATCTCGTCCGTCGTCATCGCGCGGTGGGCCCCGACACAAGCCCGTGCGATTCGTCCGGGCCGGGGCGCGGCGCTTCGAATTCTGACCGCCCAAAAGGCAGTCTGGCGCATTATTCAGCGCCGCTCGTCGATTCCCGGCAGAGAAGATAATTCACCGACGGGAAACTTGGTCCGCGCCCGCTTCCGGTCATCCTTGTCCTGACATTCCGGAACAAGGAGGACGCCATGAACTTGAAGAACGCCCTGCCGGCCTTACCGCTGGTCCTGTTTCCCGCGCTGGCAAGGGCGCAGGACGCCGCGCCCGCCCTTGATGCGGGCGATACAGCTTTCGTCGCCACCTGTGCGCTGATCGTGATGCTGATGATGCTGCCGGGGCTGGGCCTGTTTTATGCCGGAATGGCGCGCAGCAAGAACGTGCTGTCGGTGTTGACCCAGATCTTCGCCTCGATCGCGCTGATCTGTGTGCTGTGGGTCGCCTATGGCTATTCCCTGACCTTCGATGCCGAGGGGCCGTGGAATGCGGTGATCGGCGGCACCGGCAAGCTGTTCCTGGCGGGTGTTACGCAGGACAGCCTGGTCGGGACCATCCCCGAATACACCTATATGCTGTTCATGATGATGTTTGCGGCGATCACGCCTCCGATCATTGTCGGTGCCTTTGCCGAGCGAATGAAATTCTCGGCCGTGCTGATCTTCATGGCAGTCTGGCTGACCATCAACTACATCCCGATGGCCCATATGGCCTGGGGTGGCGGTTGGGTCTTCGGAATCGGCGTCCAGGACTTCGCAGGCGGCAACGTTGTCCACCTGAACGCGGGCATTGCCGCGCTGGTCTGCGCGCTGGTCGTGGGACCGCGTGCCGGATATGGCAGCGCGATGATGGCTCCCCACAACATGACCATGACCTATTCCGGCGCCGCCATGCTGTGGGTCGGCTGGCTGGCCTTCTGTGGTGGCTGCGCGCTCGCCGCCAACGGCTTCAGCGCACTGATCATGGTCAATACCATGCTGGGCGGGGCAGGCGGCGCGCTTGGCTGGATGGCGACGGAATGGGTTCATCGCAAGCGTCCCAGCACCTTCGGCCTGCTGTCGGGCTGCATCGGCGGACTGGTTGCGATCACGCCCGCCTGCGGCTTTGTCGGCCCGGCGGGCGCCATTGCGGTTGGCCTGCTGACCGCGCCGGTCTGCGTCTATGCGGTCGAAAGCGTCAAGCGCCGCTTCGGCTATGACGATTCCTTCGACGTCTTCGGCGTCCACGGGGTCGGTGCGATGATGGGTGGTGTGCTGACGGTGATCTTCGCCGCGCCCGCCCTTGGCGGCCTGGGCTATCCCGAGGGGCGGGGCATGGTCTCGCAGATGGTGCCGCAGGTTTTGATCATGGGCTTCAGCGTCCTCGTCTCGCTGGTGACGACCTGGATCGCGCTGAAGGTCGCGGATGTGCTGGTCGGTCTTCGGGTCAGCGCGGGCACCGAATATGACGGGCTCGACATTGCCGAGCATGGCGAGGTCGGCTTCCGGCTGGGCGATGGAGTCTATGCCGGCGCGGCCGTTGCGGCCGAGGGCCAAGGACCGGCCCAGCCCGTCGCCGCCGCGACCGTGGAACGCACGGCCTGACGACAGGCCCGTACCGCGACGCGCAGGAAAAACGCACGGGGGACGCGTGAGGCCGGGGGCCGGGGAGAAATCTCCCCGGCCCCCGCGCCATCAGGCTATTTGCTTTGCGGATAGGTGATGATCGACAGGTAGCGCGCGGGCAGTTCGATCAGGTCCACCGGCCCATGCGGGGAATCCGCGTCGAACAGCAGCGTGTCGCCCGGTTCCAGCCGATAGATCTGCTCGCCATGGCGATAACCGACGGTCCCCTCCAGCATGTAAAGCATCTCGATGCCCTCGTGCTGGAAGGTGGGGAAGCGGTCGCTCTCGGTCGTCAGGTTGATCAGATAGGGTTCGACCACGACCCCGGAATTGTTAGAGCCGATATGGCCCAGCAGATGATACTGGTGCCCGGCGCGGGTGCCCTGCCGTTCGATCTCGACGCCTTCGCCGGACTTGACATGCATGGCGCCGCGAGGCTCGGCATAGCCGGAAAACAGCTGGACCAGCGGCACCCGCAGCGCGTTCGCCAGCGCCTGCAACGTGTTCAGCGAGGACGAGATCACCCCGTTCTCGATCTTCGAAAGCATGCCGATCGACAGCCCGGTCTGGGCCGCGAGATCCGATCCGGTCATGCGCTGGCGCTTGCGCAGATCGCGGACCACGCGGCCGATCGCGACCTCCAGGTTCCGCTCTGGCGAGTCGCGCAGGGCATGCGGATCCTGGGTCAGTTTCTGCTGGGTCTTGGCGTTCTCTGGCACGGGCGCTCGCGATCCTTCTTTCCTTTCAGGAAAGTCGATCTTGCGACCTGTCGCCGGGGAACGCAACCCGGATCCCCCATTCAGCCCATTCTTTCGCTGGCATAGCTTCCTGGCGATGCGGGGAAGACGACGGTCT
>NZ_JAVRQI010000034.1:0-8974 GCF_031854425.1 Paracoccus broussonetiae
TCCCCTGCCATTCTGCGATCGAGGCATGCGGCTCCATCGCGGCACTGGCATGGCCCTCTGTCGTATAGGTCAGATCGACGCAATGGGCGGCCTGGGCCATCGCCTCATCGAGATCGCCGAGCACGACAGGTTTGCGGGCGGGCTGATATTCCGCGCTTTCCGGATCAACGGGCACCTTCGGCGCAGGTTCATAGTCGATGCGCAATGCGGTGGCGGCGTGGCGGGCCTGCTCGAAAGTTTCGGCGACGACCAGCGCGACGGGCTGGCCGTAATATTCCACCTCGCCCACGTCCTGCACCGGCGCCTGCCCTGCCGTCCCCTGTGCCGGGCGCCGCAGCATAAGCTTGTCGGCAAAAACTCCCAAAACGCCCGGGAGGGACCGGATTTGGTCGTCATGCAGGCGTAGCACCTTGCCCTGCGCAATCGTCGCCGTGACAAGCACCCCCTCGGCGCAGTTTTCCGGACGATACTCGGCGGCATAAGTGGCCGTCCCCGTTACCTTCAACGCGGCTTCCGGCCGATCGAGCGGCTTGCCGATGATGCCTTGGCGGGTCTGGTCCAGCAGGTTGCGCTGGTCGGGAATGTCATAGGTTCCGAACATGCTCACGCTCCGCTTGCATCGATAAGGGTGGCGATCAGGGCGCGGTGCAGTAGGGGAATCTTGAAATCATTGTCCCCCTGCCCCTTTGCCTGCGCCACCAGCAGGTCGGCGGCGCGGGCGAAAAGCTGCGGCGAGGGTCGCTCTCCCAGCAGGACCTTTTCCACCGCCGGATCGTGCCACGGCTTATGCGCCACGCCGCCAAAGGCCAGATTGGCCCGGCTGATGAGACCCTCGCTGATCCCAAGGACACAGGCCACCGAGACCAGCGCAAAGGCATATGATGCCCGGTCACGGACCTTGCGATAGACTTGGCGCCCCCCGGCCGGAGGCGGCAGCGTCACCGAGGTGATGATTTCGCCCCGTTCTAACACATTGTCGCGGCTGGGGTCGTCCCCCGGCAGGCGATGGAAGCCGCGAACTGGAACGCTGCGGGAGCTGCCCGTGCCGGTGATCTGGACCGTCGCATCGAGCGCGCACAGCGCCACCGCCATGTCGCCGGGATAGGTCGCGATGCAGGCCGGGGACGCGCCAAAAATCGCATGTTCCCGGTTGATGCCGTCTATCGCGTCGCATCCCGATCCCGGTTCTCGCTTGTTGCAGCGGGTTCCAAGGCGCATGAAATAGCCACAACGAGTGCGCTGACACAAATTCCCCCCGGTAGTGGCGCGGTTGCGGAGCTGCGGACTTGCGCCCGCAAGAATCGCGCGCGCCAGCAGCGGGTAGTCGCGTCTTACCCGTTCATTCGCGGCGCAATCCGCATTGCGCACCAGCGCGCCGATGCGCAAGCCGTTCTCAACCTCGTCTATCTGGTCAAGGCCGATATGGTTGATGTCCAGCAGCCGGTCCGGGATCTCGACCTCAAGCTTCATCAGGTCAAGCAGGTTGGTCCCGCCCGCGATCAGGCGCGCCGGGGACCCCGCCGAATCGGAAATCCCGCTTGCACGGGCATAGGAGAACTCCCTCATTGCGTCACCTGCAGGACTTCACGGATGGCGGCAATGATGTTGGAATATGCCCCGCAGCGGCAGAGATTGCCGCTCATGCGTTCGCGCAGCTCTTCATCGGAGGGTGTGACTGCAATCAGATCTGCGCTGACGTAGCTGGGCCAGCCCTTCTCCAGTTCGGCAATCATCGCCGTGGCCGAGCAGATCTGGCCGGGAGTGCAATAGCCACACTGAAACCCGTCATTGGCGATAAACGATCGTTGCAGGGCCGTCAGGCTTGCCGGGTTGCCAAGGCCTTCTATCGTGGTGACCTCGCATCCGTCCTGCATTATGGCGAGCGTCAGGCAGGAATTGACGCGCCGCCCGTCGACGATCACCGTGCAAGCTCCGCATTGTCCGTGATCACAGCCCTTTTTCGTCCCGCTCAGCGAAAGCTCGTCGCGCAAATAATCCAGGAGCGAACGTCTTGGGTCGCCCGAATACTCGACCTTTTGTCCGTTGACGGTGAACTTGGCTGACGGGTTCTGGGACATGATACCTTCTCCGCGTGGCGTATTGGGCAACTGTGAGCGCGAGGCATTGTTCCCGCCGGGGTCCCGCCCGACGCAACTTCGAGCAGAGCGATCCGCCGAGTGTTTTGTCGGATATTGATCGCGTTGGGCGCGCGACACGAAAACTCCCGCCCCCGTTGCGGCGCAGATCGCCGGGAGCTGCACTTGAATCTGATGGTTCCTCAGCTTTCTTGCAAACCGCGCGGGTCCGCCTAAGAGCTGACCTCGGATCCCATTTGTGGCGGCTCGCAGCCTTTGCTCGACGGAAAATCTGGTTGATTCAATTCGGCCCAGGTTCTCGTCAACTCGGATCGTGCGAGGCCGATCAAAGCCGGGGAAACTTCGTTCCGTTTGGATCAAGGTGACGGAAGGATTTCGGTGGGATGCGCGATACGATCGAGACCGCAGCGACGTGAAGGCGCATCCCCAAAACGGCGTGCCAGCGCGACCGCCTCCATCCCCGCGATCTGTTCCTGAAATGCCGTCGCTGCCCCTCGCCCCCAGTTTCGCTGCGCCAGTGGCACATCCTCGCCGTCAGCCAGGCGCGGGGTGAACCGGCCTGTCTATTCTTCGCGTGGAATGATGCTGATGCCACCGCTTATTTCCAACACCGCGCCCTCGATGTCACCCATGCATTTCAGGCCATGCTGCAGGCGAGCGGCTTCCAGGATGTCCGCGACATCGACGCGCGATTTTCGCATCGCCTCCGCGTCCAGATGGCCCTGGCTCATCAGGACCGTCGGCGTGCCGTCAAGCCAGTCGGCTACGGCGCGCGAATGTCGTTTTGCATAGGACAGCAGCACGTCGACCAGAAACAGCGTAACGATCAGCACCACGCTGTTCACGATCGAGAAATCGTCTCCCAGCAACGCCTGCTGGGTGGTTTCGGCGATGATCAGAAGCAGGACGAAATCGAATGGGGTGGTCTGCGCCAGCGTGCGCCGTCCCGACAGGCGGGTGATGACCAACAGGAAAGCATAGATTGATATTCCACGGATGACTGTGTCCATGCAGGCGACCTAAGGCAAGACAATGACATGGGCTGATCTGGTCTCGTCCCCGATCGTCACATCGATCTCTGTCCAGCCGAAATGCATGGCGCGAAGCTCGAACCGGACCTGATGGGGCGGAGTATCCTCGGCGTCGAACAGGAATTTTTGCCCGCCCTTGGTCAGAAGGCTGCTTGCCGGTTGGGGCTGAATCTCCTCGACCGCGAAGCGCTGAAAGAACGCGTCATTCAGCTCGATATCCCGATTTGTCGTGTCGGAGAGATAGCGCAGGACGATACCGTCCGAGCCTTCCCAGCGAGAAATACGTGGCAATTCAACCTCGGCATGGGCGAAGCGCAGGACTTGCATGTGCAGGGGGCCGCCACTTCCGGTCAGCCCAAGCAGCGCGACCAGAACGACGATGCCAAAGCCCAGCCACGCGATCCGCTGCATCTGCCAAAATCGGCGCTGCAGGCTGCGGTTCTCTTCCAGCTGCAAACCATCCTCGCGAATGGCGGGCTGGTCCAGATTGCGAATTTCGACACCGTCCATGGTCGCCCCCTTTCAGGTGATGCGTGCCCCGTCCGTCAGCAGGCACCCAACAGCCGGCTCGGCACCCGACAGGGACACCGAACCGACCGCATCTGGATCAGGTCTCAGCCACTTCATCGGCCGCAGCGTTGAGCACGGTTTCGGCAAGCGCGGTCAGCTTCTGGTCGGTCGCGTCCTCTTCCTGCAGGGTCTGGTCCAGCAGGGTGGCGGCATCCTTCAGGCCAAGCTGAGTGGCCCAGGCCTTGAGCGTGCCATAGCGGCTGATCTCGTAATGCTCGACAGCCTGCGCGGCGGCGAGCAAACCGGAATCATGGGCGGGGCTACCCTTGAATTCCTCCATGATTTCCTGTGCTTCCGCGATCAACCCCTCGATGGCATCGCAGGTCTTGCCGCGCGGCGGCTTTCCGATGGCTTCGAACACCGCGACCAGACGCTCCAGATGGGTTTGCGTCTCTTGCTCGTGGGTTTCGAACGCTGCCCTCAATTCCTCGCTTTGCGCCGCCCGCGCCATTTTGCGAAGGGACGTCGCGATCTTGCGTTCCGCGTAAAAGATGTCCTTCAGGGTCTCGTGGAACAGCGTGTCGAGCGTCTTGGCAGGCATGTGGCTCTCCTCGAATTGGATGGTCCGCAAGGCAGGCTCCTTGCGCTTGGGGGGAAGCAACCGGGGTGACCGAAAAATGTTCCAGCACATGGCGACTGCGGCGCGCTGGAACATGTGGCGACCGGGACGGTTCATCTGCTTCATCCAGACAAGCCGAAAGGAACCCCGATGAGAAGCCCAGGACTTCCGGCACTTGCAGGAGTGTTTGCCGTTTCGCTTGCGGCGGGTGTCATTGTTCAAATTGGGGCCAGGGACAGGCACCGCTCTGACGATGCGCCTGGCCGCACGGCCCGCCGCCGCGACTTTGGCGGTTACCGGGTCGAGGGGCGAACCGTGACGATCAACGCCCCCCGCAGCGACATCTATGAACATTGGCGACGGCCCGAGAAGCTGATGCGGTTTCTTGCCGATGTCACCCGTGTCGAGGAACGTCCCGACGGCATCTTCCTTTGGGTCGTTTCTGAGTCCGGGGACGAGTTGGAGATCGAAACGAAGCTTGTCGAGGATCGCCCGGACGAACTTCTCGCCTGGCGATCCACCGAGGGCGCCGAGATGGACCTTGAGGCCAAGGTGCAACTGCGCGATGCGCCCGCTGGACGCGGCACCGAGGTCGAGGCCCATATCGCCTATAGGCCACGTCGGGGAATTATTGGCCAATGGGCCGGAACGCTGGGCGGGACCGACCCGGTCAAGCGCGGCCGGCAAGAACTTAAACGTCTCAAGATGCTGCTGGAAACCGGCGAAATCGCGACCGCCGCAGCAAGGGGGAATTTCTGATGCGCGCTCTTACCTGGCAGGGTAAACATGACGTCCGCGTCGAGACCGTTCCCGACCCGCAGATTGTCAACCCCCGGGACGCGATCGTCGAGGTGACTGCGACCGCGATCTGCGGTTCGGACCTGCATCTATATGACGCGGTCATACCGGGCCTGCACGCCGGGGACGTGCTGGGGCATGAATTCATGGGGCGTGTCGTCGAAACCGGCCCGGACTCGACCCTGCGCAAGGGTGACAAAGTCGTCGTTCCTTTCACCATCTCATGCGGCGCCTGCTTTTTCTGCCGGCAGGCGCAGTTTTCCGCCTGCGACAATTCAAACCCGGTTGAATCGCAAGAGGCGTCGGAACTGCTTTACGGCCATGCCATGAGCGGGCTTTTCGGCTATTCGCACATGACCGGGGGCTATCCGGGGGGACAGGCGCAATATGTGCGTGTTCCCTTTTCGGACGTGGGCCCGATAGTCATTCCAGATGGTGTCCCCGACGAAAAGGTCTTGTTCCTGTCGGATATCCTTCCAACGGGATGGATGGCGGCAGAGAATGCCCAGATTCAGGCCGGCGACACGGTCGCCATTTGGGGATGCGGCCCAGTCGGGCTGTTCGCCGTGCAATCCTCCCTGCTCATGGGTGCCGAACAGGTCATCGCAATTGACCACTATCCCCACCGGCTGCAACTGGCCCGTAGACTTGGCGCAAGGACCATAGACTTCCGCCACAGCCATGTGCTTGAAGCCTTGCTGGAGATGACGGGCGGCTTGGGTCCCGATGCGGTGATCGACGCGGTCGGGATGGAAAGCCACGGATTTGCACCCGACAATCTTCTGGACGCAATGAAACAGAAAGCGGGCATGGGTGCCGACCGGGCCCATGCCTTGCGCATGGCGCTGACAGCCGTGCGAAAAGGGGGCCGAGTTTCGATCCCCGGTGTCTATGGCGGCATGGCCGACAAGTTCCCCCTTGGCGCGCTGATGCAGAAAGGCTTGCAAATCCGCACCGGACAGACCCATGTCCAGAAGTACATTCAGGATCTGCTGAAGCGTATCCTGGATGACGAGATCGACACGACATTCCTGATCTCGCACCGGCTGCCGCTGGAGGATGCGGCCAAGGGCTACCGCAACTTCCATGGCAATCAAAATGATTGGACCAAGGTGGTCCTGACACCCTAGAAATGCGGGAGCAGGAGAAGCCCGCTTGACAGCGGCGGTCTTCAGGGGTTGCGGGGTGGGCGTTCGGAAGGCGGCTCTTTGGTTGTTGCCTCGGCTGGCGGTCCATTCAGCGCGGCGACGATTTGTCGGGCTTTCTCCAGGTGGTCCAGAACCATCGGCAGCATGGCGGCCGCGAACTTCTGCATCTCGGCATTCTGGCCTTGGGAAATCTCCCATGAAAGAAGCTGCGCGGTCTTTTGATGAGCCACAACCTGGCCTTGCATATAGGCACGATCGAAGCCCTCGCCCTCGAGTTTCCCCAGTTTCTCGCGCATGGCGTTGTCATCGGGAGAGAGTTCGTCGGGCAAGGGGATTTGGGCGGCTTTCGCCAGCTCATTCAGCTGCTCGTTTCCCTTGCCGTGGTCATGCGCCATGCGCGCAGCGAATTCGCGGACAGGGTCGGCCGAGCCTTGTTCGCCCGCAAGCTTCGCCAATTCGACCTCGGCCTTCCCGCCCGACGCTGCGAGCCGCGCGAAAAGACGGTCCTGGTTGTTGGTCTGGTGCGGAACGGGATCGCCCGGAGCCTGCATCCGGGTATCTGCCTTCATTCCGGCAGGATTGCCGATCTGGGCCAGAGCAGGGCTGGCAAGCACCAAGGGAAACAGCAGCATTGTCATGCGCATCATGTCCTCCGGGTCAAAGGGTCAGCAGATAGGCCAGCAGATCGGTCTTTTCTGCCTCGGTCAGGCGGGTCCCCAGCACGAGGTTGAAGAACTCGACGGTGTCGGCCAACGTCATCAGGCGGCCGTCATGAAGATAGGGGGGAGAATCCTTGATCCCGCGCAGGCTGAAGGTCTTGATGGGACCATCGGGCAGGGTCACCAGGTCGTTGACCACCTCTCCGGGCTGGTAGAAGCGCTCCAGCTTCAGGTCGTGCATCTGCTGATCCATGAAGGCGATCTTCGGATCATGGCATTCCGCGCAGCGACCCTTGCCCAAGAATATTGCCTCTCCCGACAATTCCTGCTCGGTCGCAAGCGCGGGATCCAGTCGGCCGAAAGGATCCAGTTTCGGGGCCGGGGGAAAGTCGATGATGTTCTGCATCTGGGCCATCATCGCCACCTGATTGGCACGGTCCGGCAGATGCACCCCCTTGCGGGTCGCGCTGACATGGTCACCGTTGAAATAGGCGGTGCGCTGTTCGAACTCGGTGAAATCTTCGATCGAGCGAAGCGAGCGTTTCGAGCCGTGGATCTGCTGATTGAACATTCCTCGCAAGCTGGTCGTATCCAGCCGGAAGCGGCTGGCCTGCGGCCGGACATCCGGTGTCAGATGGAAGGCGCCGTTCGAATGAAAATTCGAATGACAGTCCAGGCACGCCACACCCAGGCTGGGATCAGCGACCTTGCGATCCTCGGTCTGGTTGAACTCCTCTTGCGGAAAGGGCGTCAGCAAAAGGCGCAGCCCTTCCATCTGCACCGGCGTTATCAACCCGTTCATGATTTCATAATAGTTCCGGATCGACAGCAACTCGCCGCGCGAAACATCGCCCAGCTGCGGCTGCGTGGTCAGAAAAATCGGCGGCGGAAATTCAGGTGTCAGATGGGCGGGGAGATCAAACTCGACATCAAATCGACGCAAATCGCGCTGTTCTAGATCCGCGATCCGGTTGATCTGCTCCTCTGGAAAGACTTGGCCGCCCGTCGCCTGCTTCACATGCGGCAGGGGCAGAAAACCCGCCGGCAGAAGCCCCCTAGCGCGAATCTCGGGCGGCGCCATCGCAGCCAGAGCCTGCCAATCCGCGCCTCCTGCAAGACGGACACGCACGCCGTCCTGAACCGGCTTGAGCCCCCCCGACATCATTTGCCCTTCGCGCGGGCGATCGGAAAGATCATATCGGCTTTCCAGCAGGGTGCGCTGGCGCTGCATAACCACGGGTTTCTGGGCCTCGTCCACCTGCCGCACTTCCGAGGATGGCAAGGTGGGCAGAGGGCGATAGGTGGCATCGGCAGGCAAGGGGTCTGCTGGCGCCGCCGTCGCAAGCAACAGCAGGATGCTCGCAGAACGCACGAAAAGGGGTTGGCGCATCGTCACGTCCTTTCTGGAAAGGCAGTTGGCATGACACGGCGGTCCTAACCTCGGTCACAGCCATTTGTTCCTGCCGCGTCCCGGGTTGTGCGATTTGCGGGAACATCGCGCATCCGGGCCGGTTTCACGGCCCTCTCGCGACATTGCTGGAGAGATGGCAAAGCGCCCGGGATCGTTCCTCGGCATGATCTCCTCAGCCCCTTCACTGCAATTGCAATGCAGCGCCGACGAACCGGCAGGATGTGGAGATGTTCCAGCGAAGGGCGTCATTGTGACCATCCTGTTCCCGACCCTGCCCCCGCCTGCGCGGCCGGGAACATTGCGCCTGCGGGCGACGTTCCCTGTAGATAGCAGGAGGCTTTCATGCCCGAAGACAAGGACCAGACGACCCGGCCGTCCGAACGGGATAAAAGCGCGCCACCGCCGGACCGGCCCAGCACCACGCGGCATCCCCGATACACCGGTCAGACCACGCCCGCCTCGGCCAGCGACGATCCCAGCGAATAGACCACAGCCCGCATCCACGGCCAGCCGATCGCAGTCGACGATCGTGATGCCGGCGCGTCCGCCCGGACCACAAGGGCCGTGGACCGGCGCTCGCAACAGTTCGCGACAATTCCGGTTCTGCGGTCGCAAAAAACACGCTTAGCTGCTAAACTGGGGCGATGGACCATACGGAGGCCGCGATGACCGAAACCAGAGACGTTCCCGGCATCGATCCGG
>NZ_JAVRQI010000035.1:0-7925 GCF_031854425.1 Paracoccus broussonetiae
CGAAACCGGCGCCATCATGATCGTGACGCCCAAAGCCATCCAAGGAACCATCGGCGGCGGGCAACTCGAATACATGGCAATCGACCGCGCACGGCAAATGCTCGCACGCGGAGAGACGCAGGCGCGGATGGACGTCCCCCTCGGGCCCGAAATCGGGCAATGCTGCGGCGGACGGGTCGAACTCGCCCTGACCCGCATCACCGAGGCGCCCGCCGCCCCCGAGCATCCCGTGGTCCAGATCTTCGGCGCTGGCCATGTCGGGCGGGCGCTCTCGCGTGCCTTGGCGCTGCTGCCGCTGCGCCCGATCCTGATCGACCAGCGCGCGGACGAACTTGCCCTTGCGCGCGGCGAGACCATCCTGACCCCCCTGCCCGAGACCGAGATCCGCAATGCGCCATTCGGCACCTCCTTCATCGTGCTGACCCATGACCACGCGCTCGACTTTCTTCTCGCCTCCGAGGCGCTGAGGCGCATGGACGCGCCATATATCGGCATGATCGGCAGCCAGACGAAGCTCGCGCAGTTCCGCCGCTTCGCCCGCGCCCAGGGCCTCGACACGGACCGACTGACCTGCCCCATCGGTGCCGGCCACTCGCGCGACAAGCGCCCCGAGGTCATCGCCGCCTTCACCGCAGCCGAGATCATCGGCCGCCTGACCCAAACCATACCCGAGTTCCACAAACACTCATGCGACAACTGATCCGGGGGCGAACGCTCTCTTTCCACGCCGACCCGGTCGAGGTCGAGAACGCGTTCACCTATCATGAGGATGGTGCGGTCCTTGTCGAAGATGGCAAGATCGTCGCGACGGGCGATTATGCCACGCTGCGGGCCGATGGCCTGCCCGAGATCGACCACCGGCCGAACCTGATCCTGCCGGGCTTCATCGACACCCATATCCATTTCCCGCAGGTGCAGGTGGTGGCAAGTTGGGGCGCACAGCTTCTGGACTGGCTGAACACCTATACTTTCCCCGAGGAGGCGCGCTTTTCCCAGCAGGGACACGCACCCGCCATGGCCGAGAAGTTTCTGGACCTGCTGGTCCACCATGGCACCACGACGGCGGTCGCCTTCTGCTCGGTCCATCCGCAATCGGCCGAGGCGCTGTTCTCGGCGGCCGAGGCGCGAAACATGGCCATGATTGCCGGCAAGGTGATGATGGACAGGAACGCGCCCGAGGCGGTGCTCGACACCCCCCAGCAGGGCTATGACGACAGCAAGGCGTTGATCGAAAAGTGGCACGGGCGCGGGCGGCAACGCTATGCGATCACCCCGCGCTTCGCGATCACCTCGACCCCCCAGCAGATGGAGATGGCGGGCCAGCTTGCCCGTGAACATCCCGACTGTCACATCCAGACGCATCTGAGCGAGAACCTGGACGAGATCGCCTTTACCCTGAGCCTTTACCCCAAGGCGCGGGATTACCTGGACATCTATGAAACCTACGGGCTGCTGGGCGACAAGATCCTGCTCGGCCACTCGATCCACCTGGAAGAGCGCGAGATCGCGCGCATGGCCGAGACGGGCAGCCATCCGGTCTTTTGCCCGACCTCGAACCTGTTCCTGGGATCGGGACTGTTCGACGAAGGCGGTCTGCGCGCCCGCGGCATCCGCGCCGGGATCGCGACAGATATCGGCGGCGGCACCAGCTATTCGATGCTGCAGACGATGAACGAGGGCTACAAGATCCTGCAACTGCGGGGCCAGAAGCTGCATCCCTTTGCCGCGTTCCATTGGGCGACGCGCGGCAATGCACTGGTTCTGGGGATGGAGGACCGTATCGGCACCCTCGCCGCCGGCACCGACGCCGACCTGGTGGTTCTGAACAGCCGCGCGACCCCGGCAATGACCTTGCGGATGGAACGCGCGACCACGCTGGCCGAGGAACTGTTCATCCTGCAGATCATGGGCGACGACCGCGCCATCGCGCAGACCTATGTCGCGGGAAAACCGATGCTCTAGGCCACAGGTTTCACATAAAGCCAAAGAAAGCAAATGAGTTCAATCTGGAAATCATGCCCTACCTCTATACTGCCCATCATGACTCGGCGCGGATCAACAAGCATTATGACTTATGCGAGAAGAGCCAAGATCCATATGTCATCTGCCAAGTTCGCGGCACCAAGGCAGATGTGATATTCGACATTGCCTCATTGGATCAAAATCAACGGGCCGTGCTCGACGTTGACGTCGCAGAGATAGCGAAAGATCTGGGGCCGCTGATTGCAAGGCATACAAGGCTGAAAGATAAAGACCTCGTGTCAGCTCACGATATTACGATCCGGGATCTTCCCATAGAGCCAGCAAAAGCGCTGGCAGAGGATCTGTTCAACTTCTACGCGGCCCGCCTCCGCAAGACTAAGCGGGATTTTTCATAGAACTGTATAGCTACCCTTCGATGTCGAAGATCTTGGAAGGTCGGGTCACCCACTCGGCCTTTCGTATGCATGCCTTCCGTGGCTGCAGATGCTGACCTGCCGTGGGATCCAGTTGCGACTCGAATCCGGTGGCCCTTTGCTCTGCCTACGTTTTCTGGCCCGCCTTAAGCTGGAGCCTCCGGGCTTCTGCGCTGCTCCCGGATATCCTCCAGAACTGCCCGGAGGGCAACAACGTTGCCGTGGATGTCGCTGATGACCGCCAAAGCGCCCTGCATGAGGTTTCCAGAAATTTCCTTTGGGTGGCCATGATCCAGCTTCGGCAGACAGAAAATTAGGTTGTTTCATTAAGGCGATGATGGAAAAGACAACAAGGCAGTGTCCACTGCACCCCATGCGACGGCCGTTGTTCGCCTTCGATAAACTGCAGGGACAGCGGGGCAATCCTACCCCTCATCTCGTCGCTCATCGGTAGCCGCGCGGTGCAGCGGCGGTCTAGGCATCGTCCTCGCTCTCCCCCGCAAACGACAATCCAGCGGCGACTTCGAGCAAGGCCGGCTTGAGAGCGGGACCGAACTTCTGAAATGTCTCTGACATCCAGGCAGCCATGGCGGGCCACTCGCCCGGATCGAATCCGGAGAAATTCTGCGATGTCGCGATCATGCTCTGGATGCCATCATCCTTCCTCAGCCAGAGAAGAGGGCCGCCGAACTTGCCCTCGATCTCCTCCTTGCGGGCGTGAAGCGCATCAAAGAGGCGCTTGTTCTCTGCCTGGTCCTTGTTGACCATGGTCAGGCCCACCCGCGCCTCCTGCTGCGTGAAGGACAGCAGGAAATGGACTTTCGACACTCCGGTGCTTCCCCAGAGCCAGTTGTTCTTGCTCGGGCTCAGATTGGAGAAGATCGCAAGGCGGTCATCGCGCATTCTTTGGAGCGCCAGCGTCCAATAGCCCATGCGCATGTCGTGGCGCCGCATCTGGCCTTCCGCATTGGCACTCTCCTCGACCTCCTTGGCCGCGAGGTTGACCATGTATTCGGCGGCCTCGCGTGGCGGAATGATCTGTTGCAGGTCGAGAAGGATCTCTTCCCCGAAGCTGAACGGTTGGACCCGGAAGCACTTGGCGTTGACCCCGCGCCCGATCAGCCAGAGCACGGTCGCCGTCACCTCCTTGCGGAAATTGGCCGCAATGAAGATCAGGCGCTCGGTGTTCCTGCGGTTGAGCTCGGCATCGCTGATGTCCTCGACCTCGAGGAACTCGCAGATCCGTTGCGCCGCGGACCCGCCGCCTTCATATCTGTCGAGATATTGCTGGTAGATGTCGACCAGCTGCCTGGTCTTCAGGGCCGAGACATAGGCCGTGTATTTCAACGCCTGCCAGGTCACGTCGCGCCCGGAATCGTCGAGCTTGTTCTCGATGATGACGAGGTTGCCATCCCTGTCCAGTGCCAGGAGATCGAGGCGCTCCCGCGTCTCGTCGAAACCGTCGAACTCCTTCTGGATGATCAGGAGATCTTCGCCGAGCGCATCCGGCTGATGGACGAGCCATTCCTGCAGATGCTCCCGCTCGCGGAAGCCAAGCTCGCCAAAGCGCTTCCGGGAAAGGGGGGAGATGCGGTTCAGGTTGCGATCGACTCGGAACAAGGGCGCTCTCCTTGCTGTCCCCACCGACGCTACGTCCCGCCGCGGCTTCGCGCAATTCCCAAGCCAGGAGAGAGGCTTCGACCGCCCGGGTGACGCTGTTCTCCGAATGGCTGTTAGTCCGAAGGATCTGTTGATCCCGGCTCATGCCCCTGCCGCCGGCGCCGTCCTCGTGACTGACAATACGGGGGAGTTTTCCCGCATTCGCGGCCTGCAGGTCGAAAGCCGGGTCAGGTATCCAGATCCTATGCAGAGATGCGGTCATTGCTGCCGCTAACCAACAGCCCTAGACTCCGAGGAACATCAATGATGTCGGAACACGATGCATGAGCCTTCGCTTAGCGCGCCCATCTGACGCGCCTATCCTTGCCGCAATTTCAATCGAGGTTTGGCTAGGAACCTATATCCGGCAGGGCGTAAATGCATTTTTCGCGGAATTCGCCCTGAACGAGTTCACAGCGCCCAAGCTTACCGCCATTCTCGAAGATCCGAGCGAACATGTGATCGTATCAGAAAACAAGGACGGGCTAGACGGGTTCATTCGTATCACCCACGGCAAGGTAGCCCCTGTAACGGGCTGCTCTTCATTGGAGATCTCGACCCTTTACGTTCAGCCGCGCCACCACGGAAGAGGACTAGGAAGGGCGCTGTTAGAGCAGGGTTTGCTTTATGCAAAGTCTGTCGATGCCCCATCGGTCTGGTTGACCACCAATTCCGAGAACATCCCAGCGATAGCCTTCTACTTGAAACAGGGTTTCGAAATGGTCGGGACGACGCACTTCCGTATCGATGAGCAAGCCTACCTCAATGATGTGTTCAGACGTATCGTCGCCCGGTAGTTCTACGAACGCCCGATTGCCCGCTAAGAGCTCCGTGCGTCGACCCGGCCTTCCGAACCCGCCAACGGTGTGGCCCGGCCGGCCAGGGCCATCGATGCGGACGAAGCGGTCGGCCACGACCACAAGCGCTTGCAGTTGACGGCAATAGTTCATATCGCTCTTAAACAATTTGCTGCAGAAGGAGCCAGTGTTGAGTGGTTTGCTGATAGGAGACAGCGCGTTCAGGACATTTTACGCTGTAATGCTCATTGGCACCGCACTCTTTGATCTGATGGCGATCGCGATATTGACGGGGATAATTCAAGGCGAGCCACTGGTAACCCCTGTGATTTTGGTGTTCGGAGGGATCTGTCTCATTGTGCTTATCCCTATTGCTGGCCTCGCTTTATTGGTTCCATCCGCGCTTACCTTCATGACCACCGTCAAACAGCTCGAACATAGGTTCGGCAGACATCGGGCAATTCAGCTTGCTGCTATCCTGACGACCGCTTTGGCAAGCGGATTGTTTGCGCTTGTGGCATCCGGGTTCGGGCGCAACTTCGATAATATAGGCATACCGATTTCTGCCATTTCCCTGCTGGGCATGTTTTGGGCCCCGCGAATCGCGCTGTGGGCCCACGACAAACGAGCGGCAGCTTAGGCCTCTGTGCGTCAACCTGGCCTTCCGAACCCGCCAACGGTGTGGTCTGGCCGGCCAGGGCAGCGATGCGGACGTCCGCACTTGTCAACTGGATATTGCATGAACGCGCTGTATCATGGGTGTGAAATCAAGATCAAAGAGTTCAACATCGATGCTATCAGTTGCACATTGGAGTGGGTAAATTTGCTGTGCACAGAGAGGAATATGGCCGCTGAAGAAATTTGGGGTATTGGGACCCCAAGTGAAGAAAATATGGAGATTATAGTGAGTCAGGGTTATTTCCCTGCCTTGAACTGGGAGTGGTTCCGCCAGAAATATCCGAAGATAGAGTATGCCGTCGCGACCGAAATGTTCCTATGCGCACTGCATCGTGCCATAGAGAAGAAAGAACTTTACGTTCTGCGACCTCCGCATGTTGACAATCCTCTCATCGGAACGAAGTTGATCGGAAACATTATTACTGGACAGCGCGAGGACTACTGGATAGCCGAGGCAGATGAGGTTGTTCATTACTTCAGACAGTATTGGCCTCTCGTTGAACTCCAAGATCAATCGCTTCTCGATTATTTCTTTAAAAATTATCCTCTCTTTTGTTTCCCGGTGTCAGAGTATGACAGGGTATTAATACCCGATCTTCCAGAAATTGATTGGAACGACTGCTTCCTTTTCCCGTAGAGCAGGCTTCCATCGTCCGCAAAGGGCTCTGTGCGTCGACCTGGCCTTCCGAACCCGCCAACGGTGTGGTCTGGCCGGCCAGGGCAGCGATGCGGACAAAGCTGCCGCTCGTTTTGAGGGCCACTGCGGTAGTGGTCGATCGAATTTCGGGACGAAGCCGTCATTCAAGTGCCTAAAATCGTATAGAACCCATCGCTGCGCCTTCAGATTAACCTTTGGCTTTGTCTCGTATATCTGCCGCGAGCCTGTCTGCTTCTGCCATCAACTCGAAGATTTTGGTTCTAATTTCGAGAAACCGCTTCATCTCATCTGTTACCTCATGCCTCATCACTGCGGTTCCAATCGACTTGATGTCATCTTCTCGCAAGAATTCCGCCAATCTCGACGCCCGCTCGCTTTTGTCTGAAGGGTTCCGTATTTCTAAAAAATCTTGCCAAGCCTTTTGACCCTTGCTCTCATTGCATGTTCTACAACACGGAACGAGATTGCGTATTCTGTGCCCGTGTCCAGAGAACTCGCCCTTCACAACTCGGTTAAATACGTGATCCCATGTTGCGGCATCAGCACCACAGTAAACGCATTTCAGATCGCCATCGGGATCTTGTCCAAGATCGCGAATAGCTTTGGAGACAGCTTCTTGGTCATATGCATCGAAAGGCGCAAGGGCCGAAGCGAAGGCATTCGCGAATGTGCTCTTGCGTCCCATGATCGTTGACGGGCGCAGATACTTCTTTATACTCGCGGCCTTCATTCTAGTCCTCGGTGATGAATTAAAGAAACTCTACGACGTGTGGCCAACGCGCAGGAATGGTCGATCAAAGAGAGGCCATGCGCCCCGCCTTATTGGGGATGGATGAGGAGAAGATAGGAATGGTAGCGCCCTGGCCTTAATCAACCCGCGCCCCCGTTCGGCCCTACTCCGCAGTAATTCGGAATAAGAAACTATCCGGCAGCTCGAGGAGCAACTGGATCTGCTGACACGGTCAGTAAAAGTAAGGCCGGAGCCACGTCACCGCTCCTATCGCTGCAGCTGGAAGTTGAGGCAAAAGGGCATTAACCCACACCCAACGAGCGAGCTTCCCTCTAGCAGCCTCTTCGTCATCAAGAAGATCTTTATCAGGCTGAGTGATGGACAGCGATGCGGCAGTGCGGATGCACATGAGCTTTCGTTGAAGTCTTTCAATTAGTGGCGTGGTTAAAAAATGTGCTGCATACATGAGTAGAATAAATACAGCAATTTTTCCTGAATTTATCGGTTCAAAAGTCCAAACCGCCTTACCGAACGTTGCAACCGCGATGATGCATGCAGAAATTAGTCTGACGACTCCTGAAACATACATTTTAGCGAATTTCGAAACCCGTTCTGCAAATGGCTCTGGGTGTTTGGGCAGAGCATCATACCACGACGAAATAGCTCTACCAAAGGTCCTAGCCACAGACATATCTGTGAACTCAACCTCCCATCTAGCAGTCGACATTCTCGACATCATTAGGAATTCGAATTCATCAAAGTCTTCGCCAGCATTCCTATGCTTTTGTAGACTGCAGAGCTCATTTCGAAGCCCAACAGTAATTTTATAAGCTCCTGGATTATCTGCGTAAGGCAGCTTTATCAAAAAGTTGTAAACTAATTCTACATCCGTGGTCACATTTGGAATATCCGGGCCATGGATTCTGAATTTCTCCATACCGGACGTAACCATCCGGCGTAGGCCGCGGCAGCGATGCTCAGGGGGCGCCCTTGGGCGCTTTGGGTTT
>NZ_JAVRQI010000036.1:0-6008 GCF_031854425.1 Paracoccus broussonetiae
CCGTCGCCTGCTGGGCAAGGACCGGACCGCCCAGAAAGACCACCGCCATCGCAAGCACAGGGATTGCGTTCATGTCCGATCTCCGAAGTTGATTTCAATGTGCTGCGTCCGGCCCCTTCGGCCGTCGCAAGTTCAGATCATCGGCATGCCGCCAGTGACCGCGATCGTCGCGCCCGAGACATAGCTGGACATCGGATCGGCCAGCATCACATAGGCCGAGGCCAGTTCCACCGGTTGCGCGGGCCGCTTCATCGGATAGGATTGCCCGAATTTCGCGACATCCTCGGCAGGAAAGCTTGCGGGGATAAGGGGGGTCCAGACCGGCCCCGGCGCAACCGCATTGGCGCGAATGCCCTTTTCGGCCAGCAATTGGGCAAGGCCCATGGTGAAATTCTGGATTGCGCCCTTTGTCGTCGCATAAGCGAGAAGTTCCGGATTCGGTTTGTCAGAGTTTATCGACGCGGTGTTGATTATCGAACTGCCCGAGGGCATGTTCGGCAGCGCCGCCTTGATCAGATAGAACATGGCGTCGATATTCACCGAAAATGTTCTGCGCCACTCCTCGTCCGAGATTTCCGCAATGCTGTCGAATTTCATTTGATGGGCGGCATTGTTCACAAGAACATCAATGCGGCCGAATTGTTCCACCGTGCGTTCTATCACGTTGCGGCAATGCTCGGCACTGCCAAGATCGCCCGGAATAAGCAGGCATCTCCTTCCGGCTTCTTCGATCAGGCGCGCGGTATCACGCGCGTCCTGATCCTCGTTCAGATAGGCGATGGCGACGTCCGCACCTTCGCGGGCATAGGCAATCGACACGGCCCGCCCGATGCCACTGTCGCCACCCGTCACCAGCGCGACAAGGCCTTCAAGCCTGCCCTTTCCCTGCCACGAGGTCTCTCCGTGATCCGGTTTCGGGTCCATCACCTGGAAAGTTCCGGGCAGTTCCTGGGTCTGCTCGGGGAACGGGGGTTTGGGATAGTGTTTCATGCTGCTCCCTTCTGCTTCCTGGGGCCGCGCGGCAGGAAGGTGCCTGCGACTGGCACCCTGACCGCCATCAGGGCAGCCCCAACAGCCAAACATCGGAAATGTTCCCGAAGTTTTTTGATTTTCTTCCGCAGGATCATTGGGCCAGCCGCTGTCCTGCATCCGCGTGCAAAGGTTGCATTCTTTGTCGGTTCTTTGGAACCACAGTCATTTTCATGGCGTTCGTTCGATGCAAATAAGGAGGACGCGTATCATGAAAGGAATTCTGGCCTGGTTGCTTGGCGTTCCGATCGTTGTGATTATCCTGCTGTATGTCACCGGGATATTTTGATCGACAAGGAAAGGGCCGCTTTCGCGGCCCCTTCTTTTTGACGACGACATTTAAAATTTGCAAATTAATAGCAAGTCATTTCCGCCGCGTTGATATACTTGCCTGAAAGGCAAGGCGGCGGCCGAGCATTGGACGACCCCGACCGGCACCTGTGTCCTGCCATCGATAATCTGCAAATTCCGGGCGGCAGGTTCGGGCGGCTCGACTGCGGCCACACCACGATTTCCCAGTTAGCTGTTGTGTCATCCTGCGCATTGGGCGACAATGGGACGACCGCCAGTCACGAAAACAGTCGTGACGATCATCGGCGATCCTTCCCTACCGGGCTTGGCCTTGTGCAGCGGTCCGGGCGGACCTTCCTGCAAGAAAGGGACGACACCATGCGCATTCTCATCGTTGAAGACGACTATCTTGTGGCCGATCAACTGGCTCGCGAGATCCTTGAACTGGGAGAGGTGGTCGTCGGCCCATATGCCAATCTTGAAGAAGGCGCGATGAACTTCGATGACGTGGACGCGGCCATTCTGGATGTCCGGCTGGGCGACGGCACATCCTTTCATATCGCGGACAGTTTGCAGGCGCTGCAAATCCCCTTCCTGTTCTATACCGGCTACGACCCCCAGCTTGTGCCGTCGCGCTTTTGCCCGACCGATGTGTACAACAAGCCCGGCCACGCGCGCTGGCTGCTGAGCGGTCTGCGTTCCCGGCAAGAGGAGGGGCGCACCCCCCCGGCCGAGACCATCGAGTCCGTGGTTCGCGAAATGCTGGTCCAGGCGCGGCGGATGATGCCGGACAAGGCATCGGCCGAGCGGTTGGTGGAAGCGGCGCTGAAGGTCGCCATCGAGACGACCGAGCGCGACGACAGCCCGCACAAGCTGAAAAGCTGGCTGATGGAGCTTCTTACCCGCGAGTTCCAGACGAGGCATGGGGATCATCTGAACTGAAACCCCAGACCCATCGGGTCAGGGCCGCCAGATTGACGGGCTTTTCGAACTGCGCGGCCTGGGCAAGTGAGCCATCGATTGCGGCAATGTCGTATCCGGTCACGAAGGCAAAGGGGATTGCGCGCGCCAGCAGCTCGCGCGCGACAGGGACCACCGTTTCCCCCCGCAGGTTCACGTCAAGGACGGCGACGTCAAGTTCGCTCCGGGCAATCAGGTTCAACGCGGCCTGCACATTGCCTGCAGGACCCACGACCACCGCCCCGCTTTCCTGAAGGGCGGAGCGCATCTCGTCGGCCAGCAGGAACTCGTCCTCGACGATCAGGACGCGCAAAAGGCGGGCCGTCTCAGCCATTGCCGGACGTTTCCGGATGCCTGGAGGAGACGGGAATGCGGATCCTGCAATGCACGCCATCCGCTTCAAGGCGAAAGCTTGTCTCGCCCCCGACCTGATAGGGCAGCGCGCGTTCGATCAGTTCGCGGCCGCTGCCGACCGCCAGATCCGACACGTCCCGCGCCTTCATCGTGACGCCGCTTTCCCGCCAGTCGATATCAAGCCTTGGTGAGCCTTCCGGGCCGGCGTGGTCCATGCGCCAGGTCACGTGAAGGTGGCCCGGTGCCTGGGCCAGCGCGCCGTGCTTGACGGCATTGGTCGCAAGTTCGTGGATTGCCAGCGCAAGCGTCTGGACGGTCGAGGACCGCAGGAAGACATCCGCTGGCCCGCGCAGGGTGATCTGTTCGGACCGTCCACCCAGGGCGCCCAGTTCGCTTTTCAGCAAGGCGTCGAAGGTGACGCGGGTGTCGTCGTGCAGGCGGGACAGCAGCCCCTGCGCCCGCGCCAAAGCGTCGATCCGGTCGTTGAAACGACCGCGGAAATCGGTCAGGTCGGTGCTGCTTCGCATCGATTTGTCCGCCAGTGATCTCACCACGCCCAACAGGTTGCGCGTCCGGTGCTGAAGTTCGCCCACCAGCACCCGCTGCCGTTCCTGCAGCTCGCGCAGGTCGTGGATATCCGTCGACGTACCCAACCATTCGACGATCTCGCCCAGTTCGTCACGGACCGGCGTGGCGCGGTTCTGAAACCATCGATATTGCGTCCCGGTGCCCTTGATGCGCGCCTCGATCGCGAAATTCCCGGTCTGTATCGCCTCACGCCAGCTGAGAAGCGCGGCTTCGCGGTCGTCGGGATGAATGGCCGCGACCCAGCCGTGGCCGTGGCTTTCCTTGCCGCTCAAGCCCGTGAACTTCGTCCATTGCGGGCTTGACCAGGTCCATTGCCCGCCATCCACGGCGCGCCAGACAAGTTGCGGAATGCCCTCCATCAAGGTCTGAAGGCGAAGGCCGGTTCTGCGAAGCTCGCTGAGGTCCTGCCCGATGCCCCCGATCAGGGCAACCGCGCCCGAGGCATCGCGGATCGGGAAAATGGTACTGCGCAGCCACCTGACCGTCCCGTCGGCGGGCCGCCGGATGCGATAGTCAAAGTGGGTATGCTCGCCCTGACGGACGCGCCGCATTGCGCCTATGGCGCGCCGCCGGTCGTCGCGGAACACGGTGCGAAGCCAGCTGCGGAAATTGTCCCCCTTCAGCACCTCGTCGCGCGTCATGCCATAGACGTCTTCAAAGGCGGGGGTCAGATACTGCCATTGCATTGTCCGGGCATCGCGGATCCACAGGACATCGCGGGAAGCCTCTCCGAACTGGCGCAACCGTTCCTCGCTGAGACGAAGAAGCTCGTCGGCGCGCATGCGCTCGACCAGATCCGCGGCCATGCGGACCAGAAGATCGAAAAACCTCAGCTCGCGGTCGCTGGCAAGGCGAGGGTTCTGCCAGAACGTCGACAGCATCCCCAGGATCACGCCCTGATGCGTGCACAGGGGGGTGGACTGGACGCCGCGAAAATTGGCGAGGCGATAGACAAGCGTTTCGCCGGGCGGCGCCGCGAACGTGTCGATATTCTCGACGCATACGCGGTCGGCAGCGGCATGGGCGCGCCCCGCCACGCCGGCGTCCTTAAGGCTTACCTGCTCCCACTGGCCGACCGCTGACGGGGGGATTCCGCGATGGGCGATCAGTCGCAGCAGTTTGTCCTGCGGGCCAAGAACCTGCAGGCTGGCCGCGTCCGCGCGCATCAGAAGGGCGGCGGCGCGCACGATGCGGTCGTAAAGCGCTTGGGGTTCGCTGCTGCCGACCAGATCGCGGACCACACTGTGCAGCTCGCTCATCGAGGCAAGATCCTTGGCCAGCCGCCCTTCGGTGCTGCGCAATGCCGCTTCGGACTGGGTGCGCGAAATGATGATCGCTGCCGTCTGGGTCAGCCCCGCGGCCAGCGCGACATCCGTGGCTGCGGGACTGCGCGGGTTCGGGAAATACATTGTCAGCGCTCCGACCAGCTTCCCCGAGGCAGTCTCGACCGGGAAGGACCAGCAGGCGCGATAGTTGTAATTCACGGCAAGCCATTTCCAGGATTCCCAGCGCGGTTCCTCAAGGATGTCGACCGTGACAACCGGTTCGCCCGAGGCGACCGCCAACCCGCAGGCCAGCGATTCCGGCGAGACGACAAACCCGCTCACACGCGCGGCATAGGATTCCGGCATGCCCACGACATGGCTTAGCGCGCCATCCGCATTGGCAAGATAGAAGGCGCAGCGCAGCCCGGTATCGGTGCCCTGAACGGCGGCAGCGACAAGAATACCCAGCGAGTCCGCCAGCGGCGCGCCGTCCATCGCGGCCCGGAACGCCTCTTTCTGCGCGCTGAGAAGGATCTGGTTGCGATTCAGAAGCTGCTCGGAGGCGCGCAGGCCGGTCTCCAGCCGGTTCCGCTCGATCGCTTTCCAGACCATCTTGGCGGCAAGTCGGGCCAGCTTGATCTCATCCTCTTGCCAGGACCGTATCTGGTGCTGCTCCAGCCACAGCTGCGCGACCGGGTTGCCGTCCTGAAGGACCGGGGCGACCAGCAAGGCCTGGATGCCCGTGTCGAGCAGGTCCTGGCGCACGGAGGCTGGTATCCGCAGGTCCGCCGCGATGTCGCCCGCGATCGTCGTTCGGTGTGGATCGCGCCCATGACCCGCCCACTCGGCCTGTTCCGCCCCGCGCGCCGCGGGCTGCGCATCGCGCGTTTCCGTAAAGAATATGCGATCCGTCTTCAGATATTTCCCGACGAGATCCGTGGCCAGAACGGCCATTTCCTGGGCGTCGGACATCGACCACAGCCGATCGCTGAGGCGCAGCAGGAAGCTGTCTTTGCTTTCGGATACGTTCAGGCCACCCTCCAATGTCAGGTGGGTTCCGGGGACGCCTTCATGAAAGGCGCAGATGCGCAGGGCCGCGAATCCGCGGGAATGAACGCCTGCAGGATGTATTTGTTCCTGAAGCAGCGATGGGACGGCTGAGAACGCTTCTAGATCTCTGGTTCCAGGACCCTTCGCAGTTGTCCTCTGGCCCGGTTGACGCGGCTTTTGATGGTGCCGATGTCGCAATCCAGCAGGCGGGCGGCGTCGATATAGGTGACCCCCAGCGCGCCGACCAGCACGATTGCCTCGCGGTAATGGGCTGGCATGGCCTGCAGGGCGGCATGAAGCTCGATCGCCATCATGTGCCATTCCTGATCGGGGCCGACCTGCGGTCGAACCGATGCGCAATCGGCCGCTCCCGGGGCCTCGCGCGCGGCCTTGCGGCAATTGGTGAAGAAGCGATTGCGCATGATGGTGAAAAGCCAGGCCCGCATATTCGTGCCCGGTCGGTAACTGTCT
>NZ_JAVRQI010000037.1:2500-5584 GCF_031854425.1 Paracoccus broussonetiae
AATGGGGAAACCCACCTGAAACTCAGTTGTTGTTATCTTCGGATGATCAACAACCGGGTTAACCAGGTACTTATTACCTGAATACATAGGGTTTTAAGAGCGAACCCGGGGAACTGAAACATCTAAGTACCCGGAGGAAAGGAAATCAACAGATACTCCCCTAGTAGCGGCGAGCGAACGGGGACCAGCCGAGCCGTGAGAATGACCAGAATGTGTTGGAAAGCACAGCCATAGCGGGTGACAGCCCCGTATGGGAAGTTTGATCGGACGCATTAAGTAGGGCGGGACACGTGAAATCCTGTCTGAAGATCGGGGGACCACCCTCGAAGGCTAAGTACTCCTTGCTGACCGATAGCGAACCAGTACCGTGAGGGAAAGGTGAAAAGCACCCCGACGAGGGGAGTGAAACAGTTTCTGAAACCGGACGCCTACAAGCAGTCGGAGCATCCTTGAGATGTGACGGCGTACCTTTTGTATAATGGGTCAACGACTTGGTCTGTCTAGCAAGCTTAAGCCGTTAGGTGTAGGCGCAGCGAAAGCGAGTCTTAAATGGGCGACTTAGTTAGACGGATCAGACCCGAAACCGAGTGATCTAGGCATGAGCAGGATGAAGGTTGGGTAACACCAACTGGAGGTCCGAACCCACACCTGTTGAAAAAGGTCGGGATGACTTGTGCCTAGGGGTGAAAGGCCAATCAAACTCGGAGATAGCTGGTTCTCCGCGAAAGCTATTTAGGTAGCGCCTCGGACGTATCCTCTTGGGGGTAGAGCACTGCATGGATGATGGGGGCCCACAGCCTTACTGAGTCTAAGCAAACTCCGAATACCAAGAAGGACTATCCGGGAGACACACGGCGGGTGCTAACGTCCGTCGTGGAGAGGGAAACAACCCTGACCAACAGCTAAGGCCCCCAATTCGTGGCTAAGTGGGAAAGCATGTGAGACTTCCAAAACAACCAGGAGGTTGGCTTAGAAGCAGCCATCCTTTAAAGATAGCGTAACAGCTCACTGGTCTAATCAAGAGGTCTTGCGGCGAAGATGTAACGGGGCTCAAGCCACGAGCCGAAGCTTTGGATGTGCATTTATGCACGTGGTAGCGGAGCGTTCTGTGATATAGAACGCTGCCTCTTTTGCTTTGCAAAAAGCAACGGAGGCAATGTTCTGACTGTGAAGCCGGGCTGTAAGGCATCCGGTGGAGTGATCAGAAGTGAGAATGTTGACATGAGTAGCGACAAACAGGGTGAGAGACCCTGTCGCCGAAAGTCCAAGGGTTCCTGCTTAAAGCTAATCTGAGCAGGGTAAGCCGGCCCCTAAGGCGAGGCCGAAAGGCGTAGTCGATGGGAACCAGGTTAATATTCCTGGGCCAGGAGATGGTGACGGATCACAGAGCTAGTTCTTCCTTATCGGATTGGAAGGGCTGGTGAGTGGTTCCTGGAAATAGCCCTCCATGAGACCGTACCCTAAACCGACACAGGTGGACTGGTAGAGAATACCAAGGCGCTTGAGAGAACCACATTTAAGGAACTCGGCAAAATACCTCCGTAAGTTCGCGAGAAGGAGGCCCCGTTCGTAGGCAACTATGGGCGGGGGGCACAAACTAGGGGGTGGCGACTGTTTACTAAAAACACAGGGCTCTGCGAAGCCGTAAGGCGACGTATAGGGTCTGACGCCTGCCCGGTGCCGGAAGGTTAAAAGGAGATGTGCAAGCATTGAATTGAAGCCCCGGTAAACGGCGGCCGTAACTATAACGGTCCTAAGGTAGCGAAATTCCTTGTCGGGTAAGTTCCGACCTGCACGAATGGCGTAACGACTTCCCCGCTGTCTCAAATGTGGACTCAGCGAAATTGAATTGTCTGTGAAGATGCAGACTTCCCGCGGTTAGACGGAAAGACCCCATGCACCTTTACTATAGCTTCGCACTGGCATCAGGATTGTGATGTGCAGGATAGGTGGTAGGCATCGAAGCAGTGACGCCAGTCGCTGTGGAGCCATCCTTGAGATACCACCCTTCGCACTCTTGATGTCTAACCGCGGCCCGTTATCCGGGTCCGGGACCCTGCGTGGTGGGTAGTTTGACTGGGGCGGTCGCCTCCCAAAGAGTAACGGAGGCGCGCGAAGGTTGGCTCAGAGCGGTCGGAAATCGCTCGTTGAGTGCAATGGCAGAAGCCAGCCTGACTGCAAGACTGACAAGTCGAGCAGAGACGAAAGTCGGCCATAGTGATCCGGTGGTCCCGAGTGGAAGGGCCATCGCTCAACGGATAAAAGGTACGCTGGGGATAACAGGCTGATGATGCCCAAGAGTCCATATCGACGGCATCGTTTGGCACCTCGATGTCGGCTCATCTCATCCTGGGGCTGGAGCAGGTCCCAAGGGTACGGCTGTTCGCCGTTTAAAGAGGTACGTGAGCTGGGTTTAGAACGTCGTGAGACAGTTCGGTCCCTATCTGCCGTGGGTGTAGGATACTTGAGAGGAGTTGCCCCTAGTACGAGAGGACCGGGGTGAACGTTCCACTGGTGGACCAGTTGTCGTGCCAACGGCAGTGCTGGGTAGCTATGAACGGACAGGATAAACGCTGAAGGCATCTAAGCGTGAAGCCCCCCTCAAAACAAGGTATCCCTTGAGAGCCGTGGAAGACCACCACGTCGATAGGCCGGAGATGTAAGTGCAGCAATGCATTCAGTTGACCGGTACTAATGGCTCGATTGGCTTGATTTGATCCGGAAGAAGACAGACCAGCTTGCAAAAGCAAGCAAATCTCTCGCTTCCAAAAGCATCCTTGGACAACTCATCCCAAAAAGGGATAACGCCGATCCGTTTCTTTCCCGGTCTGGTGGCCAAAGCACGAGCAAAACACCCGATCCCATCCCGAACTCGGCCGTTAAGTGCCGTCGCGCCAATGGTACTGCGTCAAAAGACGTGGGAGAGTAGGTCACCGCCAGACCTGGAAAGAAACGGATATCTCTCGAAAACGATAAAAAGCACCGCAAAAACCGCGATGCAAAACGGCGCGGGATAGAGCAGCCCGGTAGCTCGTCAGGCTCATAACCTGAAGGTCGCAGGTTCAAATCCTGCTCCCGCAACCA
>NZ_JAVRQI010000038.1:0-3810 GCF_031854425.1 Paracoccus broussonetiae
ACCGAGATCAGCCTGAGCGCGGCGGGATCTCGGGATACGTTACTTGACTATCTTCGCCTGAGCCGCCGGCTGACGGGGACGAAGGAGGGTTGTGCCGAGGGTGATTGCGGCGCCTGCACGGTTCTGGTGGGTCGTCTGCATCACGGGCATCTGCATTACGAGCCGGTGAATGCCTGCATCCGGTTCCTGGCCTCGTGCCACGGCTGCCACATCGTCACGGTCGAGCATCTGCGCGGTCCGGATGGCGGGCTGCACCCGGTTCAGGCGGCGATGGTCGAACATCACGGCAGCCAGTGCGGCTTCTGCACGCCGGGCTTCGTCATGGCGCTTTACGGGCTGTGGATGCAGAACCCGCGCCCGGACATGCTGGCGATCGAGACCGCGCTGCAGGGCAACTTGTGCCGCTGCACCGGCTATGAGCCGATCGTGAAGGCGGCCTTTGCCGCCAGCGAGGCGGGCGGGCAGAACATGGACGCGCTGGCGCTGGAACGCGACCGGGTCACCGCCTGGCTGGCCGCCCTCCCGCGCGAACGGGTCGAGGTCTCGCAGGGCGGCGACCGCGCCATCCTGCCGGCGGATGCGGCCGATCTGGCGCAGGTCCTGGCCGAGAACCCCAATGCCACCATCGCCGCCGGGGCCACCGATGTGGGCCTGTGGGTCACGAAATTCCTGAAGAACATCTCGCCCGCGGTGTTCATCGGCCACCTGGCCGACCTGAAGCGGATCGAGATCACGCCGGGCCGCATCAGCATCGGCGCGGGCGTGACCTATACCGAATTCGAGCCCTTCGTGCTGGCCCATTTCCCCGAGGCGCTGGATTACTGGCGGCGCATCGGCGGCTGGCAGGTCCGGAACGCCGGCACCATCGGCGGCAATGTCGCCAACGGCTCGCCCATCGGCGAGACCCCGCCCTTGCTGATCGCGCTTGGCGCCACGATGACGCTGCGCAGCGCCGAGGGCACGCGCGAGATCCCGGTCGAGGATTACTTCATCGCCTATGGCAAGCAGGACCGCCGCCCCGGCGAATTCGTCGAGACCATCCATGTGCCGCTGAAGGGCGAGGCCCGCATCGCCGCCTACAAGGTCTCGAAACGCCACCATGCCGACATCACCGCCTCGGCCGCGGCCTTCCGGGTGGTGACCGAGGGCGCGACGATCATCGACGCCCGCGTGGCCTTTGGCGGCATGGCCGCGACCCCGAAACGCGCCACCCGCGCCGAGGCCGCGCTGAAGGGCCAGCCCTTTGCCGCCGAGACCTTCGAGGCCGCTGCCCTTGCCGTCGCGGACGATTTCCAGCCGCTCAGCGACTGGCGCGCCAGCGCCGAATACCGCCAGCAACTCGCCGCCAATTTCTTCCGCCGCTTCTGGCTGGAACAGTCGGGCGCGGAACACCGCCTGAGGAGGGTGGAATGAAACAGGACGTCATCGTCAAGGGCGCCGCCCACAGCTCGATCATCCACGACTCGGCCGTGAAGCACGTGACCGGCCGGGCCGATTACACCGACGACCTGGCCGAGCCGATCGGCACGCTGCATGCCTATCTGGGGCTGTCGACGGTGGCGCATGGCCGCATCACCGAGATGGATCTGTCGGCGGTGCGCAACGCCCCCGGCGTCCACCTGGTCCTGACCGCCGATGACATTCCCGGCGTCAACGACATCAGCCCGAACGGGCTGCATGACGACCCGGTCTTCGCCTTCCCCGAGGTCCAGTTCCTGGGCCAGCCGATCTTTGCGGTGGTCGCCGAGACCCGCGACCAGGCCCGCCGCGCCTGCCAGCTGGCCCGCGTCACCTATGAGGAACTGCCCTTCGCGCTGGACGCCATCGCCGCCCGCGACGCCGGCATGGGCTATGTCACCAAGCCGCTGAAGCTGGCCCGCGGCGACATGGCCGGGATGGGACACGCCCCCCGCCGCCTTTCGGGCCGCCTGACCGTCGGCGGGCAGGAGCATTTCTATCTGGAAAGCCAGATCGCCTTCGCCCTGCCCGGCGAGGATGACGAGATCGTCATCCATACCTCGACCCAGCACCCGACCGAGGTCCAGCACATGGTCGCCCATGTCCTGGCCGTGCCCTCGAACGCGGTGGTGGTGAACGTGCGCCGCATGGGCGGCGGCTTCGGCGGCAAGGAATCGCAGATGAACATCTTCTGCGTCACCGCCGCGCTGGCCGCGAAACGGCTGAACCGCGCCGTCAAGCTGCGCCCCGACCGCGACGACGACTTCCAGATCACCGGCAAGCGCCACGACTTCGTCATCGATTACGAGGTCGGCTTCGACGAAACCGGCAAGATCCACGCGGTCGAGGCCGACTTCTATGCCCGCTGCGGCTTCTCGGCCGACCTGTCCGGCCCGGTGACCGACCGCGCCCTGTTCCATGCCGACAACGCCTATTACTATCCGGCGGTGGAACTGCGCAGCCATCCGATGAAGACCAATACCTGCTCGAACACCGCCTTCCGCGGCTTCGGCGGACCCCAGGGCGTCGTCATGGCCGAGCGCGTGGTCGAGGATATCGCCTATGCGCTGGGGCGCGACCCGCTGGAGATCCGCAAGCTGAACCTTTACCGGAACGGCCAGCTGACCCCCTATCACCAGGAGGTCGAGGACCAGATCCTGCCCCGCATCTTCGACGAACTGGAAGCGTCGTCGGACTATCACGCGCGCCGGCAGGCCGTGCTTGACTGGAATGCGCGGGGCGGCGTCATCCGCAAGGGCATCGCGATCACCCCGGTCAAGTTCGGCATCAGCTTCACCGCGACCTGGTTCAACCAGGCCGGCGCGCTGGTCCATGTCTATTCGGACGGCTCGATCCACCTGAACCACGGCGGCACCGAGATGGGCCAGGGCCTGAACACCAAGGTCGCCCAGGTCGTGGCCGAGGCGCTTGGCGTCCACATCGACCGCATCAGGATCACCAGGACCACGACCGAGAAGGTGCCGAACACCTCGGCCACCGCCGCAAGCTCGGGGTCGGACCTGAACGGGATGGCGGCGCTGGACGCCTGCCGCCAGCTGATCGAGCGCCTGACCGCCTTCGCCGCCGAAACCAGGGGCATTGCCCCCGAACTCGTCACCATCGGCGAGACCACCCGCATCGGCGACGAGGAGATGTCCTTTCAGGACTTCGTCAAATCCGCCTATATGGCCCGGATCCAGCTGTCGGCCGCGGGCTTCTACAAGACGCCCAAGATCCACTGGAACCGCGACACCGGCCAGGGCCGGCCCTTCTATTACTTCGCCTATGGCGCCGCCTGCGCCGAAGTCGCGGTCGACACCCTGACCGGCGAATACGTGATCGAGCGCGCCGACGTGCTCCATGACGTCGGCCGCAGCCTGAACCCCGCGCTTGACAAGGGCCAGGTCGAGGGCGCCTTCGTCCAGGGCACCGGCTGGCTGACCAGCGAGGAGCTGTGGTGGGACAAGAAGGGCCAGTTGAAGACCCATGCCCCCTCCACCTACAAGATCCCGCTCGCCTCGGACCGGCCCAAGGTCTTCAACGTCAACCTGGCCGACTGGTCGGTGAACCGCGAAAACACCATCAAGCGGTCCAAGGCCGTGGGCGAGCCGCCCTTCATGCTGGGCATCTCGGTCTTCCAGGCGCTGAACATGGCCGTCGCATCCTTCAACGGCTATCGCGAAAACCCACGCATCGACGCACCGGCCACCCCGGAACGAATGCTCATGGCCATCGAGAACGCAAGATGATCCGGGTCGAGATCACCCGCACGCGCGGCTCAGCCCCGCGCGAAACCGGCGCCATCATGATCGTGACGCCCAAAGCCATCCAAGGAACCATCGGCGGCGGGCA